>DASZEO010000360.1:0-1716 GCA_035940755.1 Allosphingosinicella sp.
CCCGGTCAAGCGGCGCGGCTGCTGAGGTCAAGCCGGCGTCTTCAGATGAAGGCGACGAAATCGGCGGGCGTGAGGTAGCGGTTCGGCGTCACCATCGCGAACAGCACCTGCGCGGCAGCGCCCGTGCCGTCCGGATCGTAGTAGATCGAACCGGACTGCTGGTCGTAGACGATTCGGTCCGAAGCGTCGCGCGCGGCGGTGCCGGCGCGAAAGGCGGCGGCGTTTAACGCGCCGTCGGCAGCAATGCCCCGGAATACGTCGCGATCGAGGAAGATCGTGTCGTCGGCGCGGATGAAATCCAGGATCCGGCCGACGTTGGAGCCGGCGTTCAGCGGCGTGTCGAAGTAAAAGCCGTCCATCCCGGTGCCGCCCTTGAGAACGTCGTTGCCGGTGCCGCCGTAGATCCTGTCGTTGCCGCCGCCGCCGTCGAGGCTGTCGGCGCCGGCGCCGCCCTTGATGACATTCGCGCCGCCGTTGCCGACAATCGCGTTCGCCAGCCCGTTGCCGGCGCCGTTGATCGCTGCCGAGCCGGCCAGGCTCAGATGCTCGACATAGCGTCCGAGCGTGTAGCTGACTGTGCTGATCACCCGGTCGGCACCGTGCGATGCGGCGGTCTCGAGGACGACGTCGGCGGCGGACTGGACGTAATAGATGTCGTTGCCATCACCGCCCCTCATCAAGTCGCCGCCCGCGCCGCCGTCGATACGGTTCGCCGCGGCGTTGCCGGTGATGGTGTTGGCAAGGCCGTTGCCCGTCCCGTTTATAGCTCCTGAGCCTTCGAGGATCAGGTTCTCGATCTCGGCGCCCAGCGTGAAGCTCACCCCCGCCCGGACGGTGTCGGTTCCCCCACCCGCCGCCTCGCTGACAAGGTCACCGGCCTGGTCCACGATGAAGACGTCGTTGCCGCCGCCGCCGGTCATCACGTCGGCTCCGGCGCCGCCGTCCAGCAGGTTGGCCGCGGCGTTGCCGGTGAGCGTGTCGTTGCCCGCCCCGCCGACGGCCTCCTCGATGACCGCGCCGAAAGCGATGGCGATGTTGCCGGTGAGGCCGCCGCCGCTGCTGAACGTGCCCTCGCGCAAGTCGATCACCGAGGAATCGGACCATCCCGAAAGATCGAGCCGGTCACGGCCGCCGCCGTCCCAGATCGCGAGGACCGGCGCAGGATTGACGGAGAAGTCGAACGGCGAGCTCCCCGTGTTCGAGTTGAAGCCGTAAACCGTGTCGCCGGCGCGGGTCGTCATGTTGGCGCCGTAGAGCCTCTGAAGCGCGAGGATGTCGTAGAGCAGCGGCGTCTGGGCGACATATTGGGTCGAGCCAATGAAGTGGTCGGCGCCGGCGTTGGCGGCATCCCAGTACGACATGACGGTATATTGCCGCGTATCCTGCCGGAAATCGGCATCGTCCTGATAATTGAAACCCGCGCCATTATAATCGCCCGGATGGGAGAGGCCGACGGCGTGGAGGATCTCGTGGAGCGTGACGTAGAAGGTCCAGTCGAAATAGCCGCCCTGGGCGACGCGCTTCTCCATGCCCGTTGTGTTGAGGATGATGTCGGCTCCGTAGATGTCGGGTGAGCCGTCATATTGATAGGGCTCCGTCGAGCCCGAATATTGCTGATCGACCGCGAGTGTCCGGAAGGTGAGCCGCTGGTTGGCCGGACCCGGCTCCTCGCCGTTGTCGGCCACCTCGCGGAAGGTCAGGTTTGCCACCTCTGCG
>DASZEO010000361.1:0-4754 GCA_035940755.1 Allosphingosinicella sp.
GGCTTCGGTAAGGCGCCGCGGCGGGGCCGAGATACTGGCCCTCGATCATCTCGGCGAATCCGATGATGGCGTTGAGCGGCGTGCGCAGCTCGTGGATCAGCTGGCGCAGCGAATCGGCGGGGAAGTGGGTGCCGAAGACGCCCGACGCGCCCATATCTTCGGTTTCGGTGCGGGCGATCTCGTCGATCCGCGGGCGGCGCGCCATGCCGCGATAGCCGAGGAAGCTGCCGCGCTGCGGATCGAAGAACGGCACGCCGGAAATCCGCCAGTCGCCGGCGGCGGGGCCTTCGCCTGGTACGCTGAAGCGGGCATCGCGGAACGGCGAGCGTTTCTCGAACGCGCCCGCCGCCTGGCCGTCGACGCCATGCTGTCCCGGCCCGGCAATGGCGGCGATGGTCTGGCCGATCAGCGCCTCGCGCGGCGCCCCGTCGATCCAGCGGAAGATGCCCTCGGAGCCGGTTTCCCAGCGGAATTCCTCGAGCGGCCCGGCCTCGCCATCAGCGGCGACCGGAGCCGTGGCTTCCTCCTTCTGACGGCGGAACGCCTCGATCCGCTCGACCAGCTCACGGATCTGCGATTCTCCGGCTTCAGACGAGGCGAACCCGGCTGCGCTGGTCTCCAGGACCAAATCGGCGGCACCGAATGCGGCGAGCGCCTGGCGAATCTCCGCGGGAAGGTCGCGCCGGTGGCGGAGCAGCGAGCGCGCGGTCGGCCCGAGCCGGGGCAGCAGGACGAGCCAGTCGCCCGCGGCCAGCCGCGAGCCGGCGATCAGCGGCGCCGCGACCGGCGGCGTGTCTTCCGCAAAGAAGAGCAGAAGCTCCGGATCGACGGGAAGCCCGGCAAGCGAGCGTGCCGCCTCGAGCCGTACCGAAAGCGCGATGCTGCCGCGCCGCTCGCGAAGGAAAGCGAAGGCCTCGGCCCGGCGCGCCTCGCTGGCGCCGGTGCGCGGCTGGGCGAGCAGGTCGACGAGCTGGCGCCACTGCGCGGCCTGCCGGTCCGGCCGGTCCGCCGGCTGCGCCAGCACGGTCGCGATCATATCGTCGAATCGCATCCTGTCCTCGGCGAGCGACGGCACCAAAAAGCGGGCCTCGAAACCAGGCGGTACCGCGCAGCCGTGGGACGGGAAAGCGGCGATTCGGCGCCGTCGCAAAGTGGGACGTGCGCGGCGGACAAAGAAAAGGGGCGCCGAACAAGCGCCGGCGCCCCTGATCCTTGCTGCGTGGCGCCTCAGCTGCGGCCGGCGAGCCAGAGCAGCCAGTAATTGGCGAGGTCAGCGCGTGTGCCGGTGACCGCGCGCAAGGCGGCCTCCGCCTCGGCCCGCTGCCCGGCCATCGCCAGCGCCGCGCCCAGGCGGAGGTTGGCTAGGTTCGAATCCGCGCCCTTCTGGAGAGCTGCGCGGTAGAGGGCCGCCGCTTCGGCATATTGGCCGTAACCGTAATAGGCGTCGGCGAGCCGAAGAACGGCGCGCGCGTCGCTGCCGGCGAGGACCCGGCTGCGCTGCCCGGCCAGCGAGGACTGGTCCTCGGCGAAGCGCCGGTTGGTGGCCGCAAGCATCTCGCGGGCGAAACCGCTATTGGCCGCCGTGATGACGTTGCGCGCGACGCCTTCGTCGAGCACCGCCTTCACTTCCCCGAAGGCCGCCGCCGAATTCGCCGCCTCGGAATATTCCACATATTCACGCTCGCTGGTCAGCGCCCCTGCAGCCCGCATCAGCCGGAACACGTCGAGCTGAGCGGAGGAGTCCACATTGCCGAGCTGGCGGTAGATGCCGAGCGCGCTGCGCCAGTTGGCGGGGTTGGGATATGCCTGCAGGAGCGTGCGCGCCAGCTCGAGCGCCACGGGACCGTTGTGGCTATCATAAGCCAGGCCCGTGGCGCGACGATAGAGATTCTCGCTCACCGGCTGTCCGGAGGCCTGGGTCATCTGAATGGCGCGGCGGAGCAACTCCAGCGCCTGGTCGCGCTTGTTGAGCTGGATCTTCACTTCGGCCAGCTGGGTGACGAGGTTGAGGTCGTTCGGGCTTGCGGCGAGCCTCTGCTCGAGCTGGGCCTCGATTGCCGCGGAGTTCCCCGAAGCGATGGCGGAATTGAAGGCCTGCGCCGACTGCACGCTCTGAAGCTCGGCCAGCTGTTCCTGCGTGGCGCCGCCGCTCTGGATCATCTGCGTGACCGCTTCGCCCTCGAGCGCCTGATCCTGAGTGGCGCGGGCGATCTGGTACATGATCTGGCCGACGAGGAACTTGCCCGCCGGCGACGAGGCGCCGGAGCGAGCGGCGGGCAGCGCCGCGCGCGCAGCCGTCCAATCATGCGCCTGAGCCGCCTGGTAGAGCGGCAACAGCACCGCGCTTTCCTCGCCGCTGAGCGTGCCGATCCGCGTCTGCTGCCGCTGCTGTTCGCGCTGCTGCTGCTGATGTCCGCTGCGCTGCCGGTTGCGCAGCGAATCGAGCGCCTGAGCCGAAGCCGGTGCGGCGTCGAAGGCCAGCGTCGCGCCTCCGGCAAGCAAGGTCGCCGCCAGCGCCGCCTTTGAAATCCTCATGGCAAATCTTCTCCTGTCGAACAAAAGGATACTCAAATCAGGCGGGGCGCCGCGCCAGCCACGACAGCCAGAACGCGGCAAGGTCTGCGCGGGGTCCAGTGACCGCGCGCAGCGCCGCCTCCGCTTCCGCTCGCTGACCCGCGAGCGCGAGCGCGGCACCAAGCCTTGAGTTGACCAGATTGGGGTCCTCCCCGCCCTTCTGAAGGGCGGCGCGGTAGAGCTCGGCGGCTTCGGCATATTGGCCGTAGCCGAAATGCGAGTCGCCGACGGCCCGCGCCTGGGTTCCGGTGGCGGCGGCCAGGGCCTGAGTGCGAAGCCGCGCCAGCCCTGCCCGTTCCGTCGCCACGCGGCGGTTGTTGGCGGTGACCAGCTGGCGGACGAACGGCTCGGCCGGGTCGAGCATGCCGCGCGAGACGCCCTCGTCGACGACGGCCTTGACCTCGCCCGCCAGGTTCGCCCGACCCAGCGCCTCGGCCAATTCCCGATAGTCGCGCTCGCCGCTCAGCGCCTGGGCGGCCCGCATCAGCCGCCGGATGTCGAGATCCAGGGCTGGATCGGCGGCGGCCGACTGACGATAGGTGAGGAGCGCGTCGCGCCAGTTGACCGGCGTCGGATAGGCGGCGACCAGCTCGCGCGCCAGGGCGATGCTCTGCGGCGCAAGCCGCGCCTCCATCGCCAGCGCCACGGCGCGCAGGTACCAGCTTTCGGGAGCAACCGCCCCGGTCGCCTGCTGGACCTGGATGGCGCGCTGAAGCAGGGCGACGGCCGAAGCGCGGTCGCCGCGCCGAGCCTTCACCTGCGCGTGATCGGCAAGGACGGCAGCATTGCCGGGCTGCACCTCGGCCGCCCGCGCCAGCAGCCGGTCGGCACGATCGAACTGGGCGGCGTAATAAGCCCGGCCAGCCTGGTTGCCGAGAAGCGACGGCAGCTCGTCGGGCTGAGCCAGGCCGCTCTCGACCATCGCATCGACGCCCTGGCCGATCATCTGCGCATCGCCGCGGGCCTGGCCGATCTGGACCTGGAAATGGCCGAGCGCGTAGCGGCCGTCGGCACCGCGGACGGCGGCCCGCGCCGCGGCCAAGGCGGCGTCCTGAGCGGCCCTGTCCATGCCGGCGGCGGCGGTCTGAAGCGCGGCCAGCGCGACGCGCTCCTCGCGCGACAGCGACAGGACGCGCGCCGCCGCCTGCCCCACCGGCTGCTGCGCCTGGGCCGCGGCCGCTCCAGCGAAGGCTAAAGCGCAAGTCGCTGAAATCGCAGCGAGGGCGGCCTTGGATGGGGTCATGAAGAGAAGCCTCCCTGTTTTTATCGTCCGCCGGACAGGCGGCGCAGGGCGGTGGCTTTACCGCCTATGCAGGCGCCTTTCTAGAGCCGGGGCAATGAACGCTGCTTGAATTGGGGCGGAACGAAACCGCGGCTAAAACAAGAGCTTACCGAGTGGGCCCTCACGCGCGCGCGTACGCGCCTGCGCGCGCACTGGCGCCGGGCGTTTGGATCGGCTAGGCTGCACGGGCTTCGCCGCGCATCCGCGCCTCACCCGCCTGAAATTACAGGAACCAGCCTTGGCCAGCGCCCCGCCGACCATCGAACTCAGCGATATTTCCCCAGTCTCCATCGTCGACGAGATGAAGGCGTCCTACCTCGATTACGCCATGTCGGTGATCGTGGCGCGCGCGTTGCCCGACGTCCGCGACGGCCTCAAGCCGGTCCACCGGCGGATCCTCTACGCCTGCCAGGAAGGCGGGTTCGTCCCCGGGCGGCCTTACCGTAAGTCCGCCAAGATCGTCGGCGACGTCATGGGCAATTACCACCCGCACGGCGATGCGGCGATCTACGACGCGCTGGCCCGGATGACCCAGGACTGGTCGATGCGGGTGCCGCTGATCGACGGCCAGGGCAATTTCGGATCGATGGACCCGGACCCGCCGGCCTCGATGCGCTATACCGAGGCGCGGCTGGCACGGGTGGCGATGAGCCTGCTCGACGATCTCGACAAGGATACGGTCGACTTCACCCCCAATTACGACGCCTCGCGCGACGAGCCGCAGGTCCTGCCGGCGCGCTTTCCGAACCTGCTCGTCAACGGCGCCGGGGGCATCGCGGTGGGCATGGCGACCAACATCCCCCCGCACAATCTGGGCGAGGTGATCGCCGCCTGCAAAGCCTATATGGACGACCCCGCCATCAGCGTGGAACAGCTGATGGAGCATGTGCCGGGGCCG
>DASZEO010000362.1:0-2370 GCA_035940755.1 Allosphingosinicella sp.
GCGCGCCGTCCTCGTGCGGGCGACTCCCGCGCTGCTCGGTGCCGGGGACGTCAAGGGCCTGATCGCCGACCTCGCCGACGAGCTCGCCGCTTACGACGCGGCGCTCAGCCTCAAGGAGCGGCTCGACCATGTCGCCGCCACGATGGCGTGCCACGGCTCGGTCCGGGCGGGGCGGATCCTGTCCGTCGCCGAGATGAACGCCCTGCTGCGCGAGATGGAGGTCACCCCCCACAGCGGCCAGTGCAACCACGGTCGCCCGACCTGGGTGAAGCTCGCCCACGGCGACATCGAGAAGCTGTTCGGCCGGAAGTGAGCGCTGTCGACGGAGCCTAGAAGCGCGATTCGACGACATAGCCGGCGAGCGATTCGCCGCTCGTGAGGTCGCTCGTCGTGACGTGCTGGGCGCCTGCGCCGCGCAGCAGGCGCTCGAGCTCGGCGAGGCCGTCGCGGGTGACCGCCGCCGCCACCAGAGCGGCGAGGCGGCCGCGGTGGGCGAGGATTTCGGTGCGCACGTCGGCCGCCTTGGCGAGCAGCTGGTCGAGATCGAACGCGCCGCGGCGGCGGAACGTGTCGAGCAGGACCGCGCCGGGATTGCGGAACATCGTCTTGTCCACGGCGCCCGGCAGCTGCTGCGCCGTCTTTTGCAGCGCCGCCTCGAAGCCGGCGAGCGCCTCGCGCGCCGCCCGCCGCTGCTCGTCGGACGCGTCCGGCGTGCGCTCGGCGCGAGTGACGGCGGCGAAGCAGCGCTGGGCGGCGCCGGGGAGGTCGATAGTGTCGAGCAGCAGGTCGGCCTCCGCGATCACCTGTGCCGCCGAAGCCGCCACGCCGCCTTCAGCGGCATGGACGACCAGCCGCGACTGCCCGCCGGGCGCGACGACTCGGCCGAGCTCGGCGATCGTCCGCGGAAGGTCCGAATATTCCACGCCATACTGGCTGACGACGGCGCCGAAGCTGGAATCGGGGAAGGGGAGAGCCTCGACGGCCGTGCCGGGGCGGAAGTCGATCTTCGCCAGCGCGTCCCGGTGGCGGGTGACGTAGGCCGTGGGATCGATGGCGGCCTGGTCGACCGCGACGACCTGCCCGCCGGCCTCGGCGGCAAGGAGGGCGACGGCGCCGTTGCCGGTGCACAGGTCCAGAATCCGGGCCCCGGGCGGCAGCGCGGCGAAGAAGGCGCGCCACCCGCGCGCGATGCTGTCGTCGTAATTATGCTCGCCGGCTCCGTCGAAGCAGGAGGCGATCCGGTCGAAATGCCAGTAGCGGTCCCAGATCCAGCGCTCGTCGGACAGGACCGTCATTCGGGGGTTTGCAGGGCACGCAGGCGCGCGGCGACGCTCTCGATCGGATGCGCGCGGGCGCGGGCGCGGCTCGCCTTCAGGCGCGGATAGCCGCTCTCGGCATCGGCGACCAATTCCTTGACCAGGCTGCCGTTTCTGACTTCGGCGAGGATTCGCCGCATCTCCGCTCGAACCGCCTCGCCGACGATCCTCGGGCCTCCCGCCAAGGCGCCGAACTCGGCGGTGTGGGAGATCGCCTCGCGCATCGCGGCAATGCCGCGCTCGTAGATGAGATCGGCTATCAACTTTAGTTCTGTAAGGCATTCGAAATACGCGATTTCCTGTGAGTAGCCGGCTTCGACGAGAGTTTCGAAGCCGGCGTGGATCAGCTCGGGGATCGCGCCCCAGATCACCGCCGCTTCGTTGAACAGGTCGGCTTCGCATTCCTCGGCGAAGCTGGTCGGCAGGATGCCGGCCCGCCCGCTGCCGATCGCGGCGGCATAAGAAAGCGCCAGCGCTTCGCCGCTCCCGCTGGCATCCTGGTGAACGGCGAACAGCGAGATCAGGCCGGCGCCCTCTTGGTAGCGGCTTCGAAGCGCCGTCCCCGGTCCCTTGGGCGCGACCAGCAGGACGTCGAGGTCCCCGCGCGCCTCGATCAGGCCGAAGCGGATGTTGAGGCCGTGGGCAAAGACGAGCGCGCCGCCCTGGCGAAGGGCGGGCGCGATCGCCTCGGCATAGATCCGGCCCTGGTCCTCGTCCGCCGCAAGCATGACCGCGACGTCGGCCCCCGCCGCGGCGGCGGCCGCCGTCATGACGTCAAAGCCGTCGGAGGTGGCGCGCGCCCGGCTGGCGGAGTCTTCCGGGAGTGCCACCGTCACGGCGACGCCGCTGTCGCGCAGGTTCAGCGCCTGGGCGCGGCCCTGATTGCCGTAGCCGATCACCGCCACCTTGCGGCCGCGGATCAGCGCGAGATCGGCGTCGGCGTCGAGATAGACCCGCATCGCGCCTTCCTAGTGGATCAGCAGCGCAAGAGCATCCGCCATGTTCGCCTCGGCGAGCGGCGCGGCGAAGCGCGGCCATTCGGGCGGCGGCTGGT
>DASZEO010000363.1:0-1800 GCA_035940755.1 Allosphingosinicella sp.
GCCGAAGCGGCGGAGACGATGCTTCGACTGGTGGCGCCCATGGTGCCCCACGTCGCCGAGGAAGCCTGGGCGGCGGCCGGCAATTCGGGGCTGATCGCCGATGCGCCCTGGCCCGAGGCGGATCCGGCGCTGCTCGTCGAGGACGAGGTGACGATCGCGGTTCAGGTGAATGGCAAGCTGCGCGACACGCTGACCGCGGCCAAGGGCGCGGCGCGCGAGACGCTGGAGGAAATGGCGCTCGCGTCGGAGAAGGTGGCTCGAAGCCTGGAAGGCAGGCCGCCCCGCAAGGTGATCGTCGTTCCCGATCGCCTCGTGAACGTTGTCGCATGAGGGCGGCCGCTCTCGCGCTCGCCTTGGCGCTCGCCGGCTGCACGCTGCGGCCGCTTTATTCCGGAGGCGGAACGGGTCCGGTGGCTCAGGCCCTCGATACGGTGGAGGTCGCGCCGATTCCTGGCCGCGCCGGCTGGCTCGTCCGGACTGCGCTCGAAGACCGGCTGGGCCAGCGACAAAGCGGCAATGCCCGCTACCGGCTCGAGGTCGAGCTTGACGACCAGATCACGGGCTACGGCATCCGCCGCGACAATTCGGTGACGCGCGAGCGCCGGACGTTGCGGGCCCGGTACCGCCTGGTCGAAAACGAGCGCGGCACCGTTGTGCTCGACGCCACCGCCGGCTCCGATTCGGGCGTCGACGTCGTCTCGTCGGAATATGCGACGGTGGCCGCCGAGCAGACGGCGCTCGAGCGGCTGTCGACGGAGGTCGCCGACCAGATCGTCACCCGGATCGCGCTGTTCGCCACCCACGGCGGCGCCGAGCGACAATGAAGGCGAACCGGGCGCAGATCGAGCGCGCGCTCGCCAGCCCCGGCGACACCCGCGCCTTCCTGCTCCACGGGCCCGACGAGGCGGGCAGCCGCGCCCTCGCCAAAAGGCTCGCGGTGGCGATGGGCGAAGGTGCCGAGCGGATCGACCTCAGCGGCGCCGACCTAAAGGCCGACCCGGCGCGGCTCGCCGACGAGGCGGCGGCGATCTCGATGTTCGGCGGCGCGCGCTGGATCCTGGTCGAGCAGGCCGGCGACGAGATCGTGCCGGCGCTCGAGGCGCTGATCGAGGCGCCCGCGGCGGGCAATCCGGTGGCGATCGTCGCCGGAGCGCTCAAGCCGGCCTCGAAGCTGCTCAAGCTGGCGCTGGCGGCGCAATCGGTGGCGGCCTTCGCCAGCTACGTGCCGGACGCGGGCCAGGCGGACCGCCTGGTGGTGGAGCTGGCCCGAGCGCAGGGGCTGGTGGTCCGCCCCGATCTGGCGGCGCGGATCGCCGAGGCGTGCGGCGGCAACCGCGCGGTCATCGAGCAGGAGCTCGCCAAGTTCGTCCTCTATGCCGACGCCTCGCCCGACGGGCCGAGGACGCTCGAGGACGGCGCGATCGACGCCGTCGGCGCGGGCGCCGAGGAAGGCGACCTCACCCGGCTGGTCGACAGCGTCGCCGGCGGCGACGGCGCCGCGCTGGAGGCGGAGCTGGCGCGGCTTCGCGCGCAGGGCCAGGAAGGCATCACTTTGATCCGGGCCGTGCTTCGCCGGATGATGCTGCTGGCGCGGCTCCGCGCCGAGGTCGAGCGCGGCAGCAGCAGCTCCGCCGTCATGGCGTCACCGGCAGCCAAGTCCGTGTTCTTCAAGGAGAAAGACGCGGTGGAGCGGCAGCTGCGGCGGTGGAACGCGGAGCTTGTCGCCAAGGCCGTGACCCGGCTCGCCGAAGCCGAGCGCCAGGTGATGGCGCCGGGCGGGCCCGGGATCGTCGCCGCCGA
>DASZEO010000364.1:0-2058 GCA_035940755.1 Allosphingosinicella sp.
CCGCTACGCCATCATGCTGAGCTACATGCCCAAGGTCGGCAGCCTCGGCCTCGACATGATGCTGCGCACCTGCACCATCCAGACCAACCTCGATTACGCCTCCGAAGCCGACATGGCCCGCAAGTTCCAGGTCGCGCTGGCGCTTCAGCCGCTGGCGACGGCCCTGTTCGCCAACTCGCCCTTTACCGAAGGACGACCCAACGGCTTCCTCTCCTTCCGGAGCCACATCTGGTCAGACACCGACGGCGACCGGACGGGAATGCTCCCCTTCGTGTTCGAGGGCGGCTTCGGCTACGAACGCTACCTCGATTACGCGCTCGATGTGCCGATGTATTTCATCTACCGCGCCGGCCGTTACATCGACGCTTCAGGGCAGTCGTTCCGCGACTTCCTCGAAGGGCGGCTTCCGGCCCTGCCGGGCGAAAAGCCGATGGTCTCCGATTTCACGGACCATCTCTCCACCATCTTCCCCGAGGTGCGCCTCAAGAGCTTCCTCGAGATGCGCGGCGCGGACGGGGGCCCGTGGAGCCGGATCTGCGCCCTCCCCGCTTTGTGGGTCGGCCTGCTCTATGACGACAATGCGCTCGCGGCGGCGTGGGACGAGGTCAGGCACTGGTCGATCGAGGAGCGCCAGCGGCTCCGCGACTCCGTGCCGAAGCTCGGCCTCGGCGCGCGGACGCCCGGCGGCGAGACTTTGCTGGACCTCGGCCAGCGCGTGCTGGCGATCGCCGAGGCCGGCCTCAATGCCCGCGCCAGGCTCAACGCGTCCGGCGACAACGAATCCGGCTTCCTCGACCCGCTGCGCGACATCCTGGCCTCCGGGCGGACGCCGGCGGAGCGTCTGCTTGAACGCTACCACGGCGAGTGGCACCACGACGTCAGCCGCATCTACCAGGAAGAGAGCTACTGATGCCCAAGGACCAGGCGGAGCGCCGCACCCTCTACCCGCCGATCGAGCCCTATGAGACCGGCCGCCTCGACGTCGGTGACGGACACAGCCTCTACTGGGAGCGTTGCGGCACGCGCGGTGCGAAGCCGGTGGTGATGCTTCACGGCGGCCCCGGCGCCGGCTGCAGCCCCGAGCACCGCCGCCAGTTCGATCCGCAGCGTTACGACATCGTGCTGTTCGACCAGCGCGGCTGCGGCCGCTCGACGCCGCACGCCTCGCTCGAGGCGAACACGACCTGGCATCTGGTCGACGACCTGGAGCGGCTTCGCGAGACGCTCGGCATCGAGCGCTGGCAGGTGTTCGGGGGCTCGTGGGGCTCCACTCTTGCTTTGGCTTATGCGCAGTCGCACCCGCAGCGGGTGACCGAGCTGGTGCTGCGCGGCATCTTCACCTTCCGCCAGAGCGAGATCGACTGGCTTTACCGCTTCGGCGCGTCGGAGATCTTCCCGGACAAATGGGAAGAGTTCCTGGCGCCGATCCCGGAAGCCGAGCGGGGCGACTTCGTCGCCGCCTATCACCGCCGCCTCACCGGCGACGACGACGCGGAGCGGCTCGCCGCCGCCAAGGCCTGGAGCAAATGGGAAGCCGAGACGGTGACCCTCCTCCCCTCGCCCGACGTCATCGATACCTTCACCAACGACGACTTCGCCGTCGCCATCGCCCGGATCGAAAACCATTATATGCTCAACCGAGGCTGGCTCGAGGAGGGGCAGCTCCTCGCCAATGCCGGCGCGCTCGCCGACATTCCCGGAGTGATCGTCCAGGGCCGCTACGATTGCTGCACGCCGCCGGTGACCGCCTGGGCGCTCAAGCAGGCTTGGCCGCAGGTCGACCTGAACATCGTTGCCGACGCCAGCCACCTCTACAGCGAGCCGGGCATCCTCGACGGCCTGATCCGCGCTACGGATCGCTTCGCCTCCCGCTGATTTTCGTTTCCGCGGCGAAACCTCTGCGGCTACCATTGCGCTCCTCGCGGCGATTCGCCGCGCCAGCAGGGGGACCTACATGCGCATCATCCTGGGAATTTCGCTCGCCGCCATGGCCGCGGCCGCCATCGCCGCTCCGGCCGGCGCCCAGCCGTCAAGGAATGAATGGTCGACGCAGGGGCG
>DASZEO010000365.1:0-7764 GCA_035940755.1 Allosphingosinicella sp.
CATGCATTATGCGGACCGGCCCGGCAAATCGCCGGTCGAGCGCTTCATGCGCCATTATTTCCTGCACGCGAAGACGGTCGGCGACCTCACCGGCGTGTTCCTCGCCCACCTCGACGAGAAGTTCGCGCGGCGGGGCCAGCGGCTTTACCTGCCGGCGCTGCCGTCGCTTCGGCGGCGCCCGAGCCGGCTCGAAGGCTTCATGCTCGACCGCGGGCGCCTGGCCGTTCCCGACGAGGCGTTCCTGGCGGAAGACCCGGTCCGGCTGATCCAGATGTTCGCACTCGCCGACCGATACAGCCTGGAGATCCACCCGCTGGCGATGCGCGCGGCGGCACGGCAGGCGAAGCTGATCGACACCGTCCGCGACGACCCGCGCGCCAACGCCCTGTTCCTCGACGTGCTGACCAGCCCGCGCGACCCGGAGACGGTGCTTCGCTGGATGAACGAGGCCGGCGTGTTCGGCCGCTTCATCCCCGATTTCGGACGGGTCGTCGGCCGGATGCAGTTCGACATGTACCACCATTATACGGTCGACGAGCATTCGATCCGGGCGATCGGGCTGCTCGCGAAGATCGAGGCGGGCGAGCTTCGCGAGGAGCATCCGCTCGCCACCGGGCTGTTCAAGCGGCTCGCCTTGCGCCGGGTGCTCTACGTCGCCGTGCTGCTCCACGACATCGCCAAGGGCCGCGGCGGCGACCACAGCCTGCTCGGCGCGGAGGTGGCGCGCTCGCTCTGCCCGCGGCTGGGGCTCGACGAGGCGGAGACCGAGACGGTGGCGTGGCTGGTGCGCTGGCACCTGCTGATGTCGGCGACCGCCTTCAAGCGCGACCTTGCCGATCCCAAGACGATTCAGGATTTCGTCGAGCGGGTGAAGAGCCTCGAGCGGCTGCGGCTGCTGTTCATCCTTACCGGCGTCGACATCCGCGCGGTTGGGCCGGGCACCTGGAACGGCTGGAAGGCGCAGCTGCTTCGCGAGCTGTTCGAGGCCGCCGAGGAGCATCTTCGGCTGGGGCACAAGCAGAAGGGCCGGCGCGAGCGGGTCGAGGCCATCCAGGAAGATCTGGCGGCCCGCCTCAAGTGGGAGCAGAGCCGCTTCGCCCGGCTTTCGTGGCGGCTTCCCGACAGCTACTGGCTCGCCGAGCCGCTCGACGTGCTGGACGGCAATGCGCGCTTCATCGACGCCGCCGACCGGGCGCCGGCTAAGGTGAAACCGCTCGAAACCCGAATCATGGCCGAACGGGCCGCCACTCTCGCCACCGTCTACGCCAAGGACCAGCCGGGCCTCTTCTACCGGGTGGCAGGGGCGATCAGCCTGGTCGGTGCCAACATCATCGACGCGCGGGTCCACACCACCAATGACGGCATGGCGCTCGACAATTTCCTGGTCCAGGACGTGGCCGGCGGCCCGTTCGCCGATCCGCACCAGCTCAAGCGGCTGAACGAGGCGGTGCTCGCCGCCGTCGCCGGGCAGGAGCCGATGCGCGAGCGGCTCGCGGCGCGGGCGCTGCCGCTTCGGCGCGCGGAGGCGTTCGCGGTGCCGCCGGCGGTGTTCGTCGATAACAAGGCCTCGAACCGCTATACCGTCGTCGAAGTGAATGCCCGCGACCGCGCCGCTCTGCTGTGCGAGCTGGCTCAGGCGATCACCGAATCGCGCGCGACGATCCACAGCGCCCACGTCGCCACCTATGGCGAACGGGCGGTCGACGTCTTCTACCTCACCGATCTGCAGGGGATGAAGATCGACTCGCCGTCGCGGCTCAAGACGCTGCAGTCGCGCCTGCTCGCCGCAGCCGCGGGACCGGCGGCCGGGCGGCGCGCGGCTTAGGGACAGTCACTTTTCCGCACGGCGGCGTCTCCCGGGCGCTGCCTCGCGTAAAAGTGACTGTCCCTTCCGATCAGAAGCGGAAGCGGCCGGTGATGCCGTAGGTGCGCGGCTCGGCGAGGAAGCTGGCGAACAGCTGGTTGGCTGTCGCGAAGCTCGGCGCACCGAACGCGCTGACCTGGGCGCGGCTGTTCGAGCCCTGGAACGGCGCATTGAAGGCGACCTGCTGGTAATCGGTGTTGAACAGGTTCTGCGCCCACAGCTCGACCGCCCAGCGCTGCTCCGGCCCGCGGATGCCGACGCGCGCGTTGACGATCGCGAAGCTGTCCTGCTCCTTTTCGGGGAACAGGTCGGAGCCGGTATTGTAGTCCGACGTCAGGCGGGCGTCGACGTAGAGCAGAGCCGAGAGGCCCGAATTGCCGATCGGCGGAGTCCAGGTCATCGAGGTCGTCGCCACCCAGCGCGGGGCGTTGGACAAATTGTCGCCGGGCAGCAGGAACAGCGCGGGATCGAGCGGCGTGCCGGTCTCGCGGCCGACCAGGTCGTCCCGGTAGCGGGTGTCGGCATAAGTGACGCCCGCGGTCATCTGCAGGTGCTCGCGCGGGTAGATCGCGGTCTCGATCTCAACGCCGGTCGAGGTGACGCCGGCCGTCACGTCGTCCACCGCGCAGGCGCCGGTGGCGCCGCTGGGATCGGAGTCGGTGTTGCCGAGGTCGGCGTCGCAGCCGTTGATGTTCTGGACCAGGAAGACCGAGCCGTTGAAGGTGTTGAGCTGGAAGTTGCTGAACACCTGGCGGAAGGCGGCGACGTTCACGGTGACGTAGCGGCGGGTCAGCTTGAAGCCGACTTCGTAGGCGTTGACGATCTCCGGGTCGAACTGGAGGTTGTTGGTGTTGAAGCCGGCGCCGCGGCCGCCGAACTGGCGCGGATCGTTGGGCGCGAAGATCGGCTGGCCGAGCGCCGAGCGGTCGAGGTTGAAGCCGCCCGCCTTATAGCCGCGCGAATAGCTGGCATAAGTGAGCAGCGAGGGCGTCGGCCGGAAGGAGAGGACGGCGGTGCCGGTCCACTCGCTCTCGTGGCGGCTGTCGGACAGGTTCAGCGCGTTGAGTCCGCTCGTCGAATTGCCCTGGCAGGTCAGGTTGACGATGCCGGCCGCGAGCGGCTGAAGCGCCGGAGGGAGAGCGAAGGCGCCGCCCGAGAGGAACGGGGAGAAGACCGCCTGCTGCACCGGGCAGACGGTGTTGGTGTTGTTGAAGTCGGCTTCGAAATCCTTGTTCTCGTTGGTGTAGCGAAGGCCGAGCGTCAGGCTGAGCGTGTCGGTGAGGTTGAAGATGTTGTGGGTGAAGATCGCCCAGTTCGTGCTGTCCTGGAAATAGTTGGAATTGTTGTCGCCAACGTTGTTGACGGTGCTTAGCCGGTCGATGCCGCCGATGATCAGCGGCGTCGCCGCGCCGAAGGCCGGAGTCGTGCCCGGCAGAGCGCCCGTCAGGATGGCCCGGCCGGCGCCGCTGAGGCAGCCCGCCTGGGTCGGATCGCGAAGCGCCGGATTGGGGTTGATCGTGGCGACGAGGCGGCAGGCGGCGAAGGCGCCGTATTGCGCGCCGAACCGCAGATTGTCGCGCACGTGCAGGTCTTCGTTGGCGAAATAGCCGCCGACCAGCCAGTCGAGGAAGCCGCCGAACGCCGAGCCCTGCAGCCGGACTTCCTGGGTGAAGGTGCGGAACTGGCGAAAGGCGTTATCGTCGTCGTCGCGCCGGAGGATGTCGACGTTGGTGTAGTCGGTGTCCGACGGGAAGTAGTTGATATAGTCGCGATAGGCGGTGATCGACGTGATGTTGGCGGCGCCGAAATCATAATCGATTTGAAGCGAGGCCCCCCAATCGGTGGTCTCGCCTTCGTAGGTGGTGCCCGGCGTCAGCGCGAGCTCGCGATTATACGGGTCGCCGATCGATGGGATGACTCCGCCGAGGCTCTTCAGCACGTCGAGGATGCGGTTGCCGGTCGGCGATCCGCCCGCGCCGGGCTGGCGGTAAGCGAAGTCGCCGGGAACGCCCGGAGTGGGATCGAACGTCTCGCGCGTTTCGACATAGACGGCGCCGCAGCAGGATTCGTCGCGCGTCGAATAATCGCCGATCAGGCGCACAGACAGCGCGTCGTTCGGCTCGAACAGCAGCTGGCCGCGGGTCATGATGCGGTTGCGGTCGTTGACGTGCCGCTCGGTCCCGTTGGCGGCGTTGATGACGTCGTAAAAGCCGTCGCGGCGGACGTAGACGGCGTCGACGCGGAAGGCGAGCGCCTCGCTGATCGGCCCGGTGACGGCGCCGGCGGCGCGGATATAGTCGTAATTGCCGTAGCTGAGCTCGCCATAGCCGCCGAACTCGAACTCCGGCCGGCGGGTGATGACGTGGATCAGGCCGGCCGACGCGTTGCGGCCGAACAAAGTGCCCTGCGGCCCGCGCAGCACCTCGATCCGCTCGACCTCGCCGAGCTCGTTGAGGCCGATGCCCGAGCGCGACCGGTAGACGCCGTCGATGAACACCGCGACCGAGCTTTCGAGGCCGGGATTGTCGCCGACGGTGCCAATGCCACGGATTCGCGCCGAGCCGTTGCCTTCGCTGCCGGTCGAGGAGACGAGCAGCGACGGGGCGAGCTGGTTGAGCTGACGGATGTCGCTCGCGCCGCTGTTCTGCAGCTGCTCGCCGCCGACCGCGGAAACGGCCAGCGGGACGTCCTGAAGCACCTGGCGGCGGCCCTGGGCGGTGACGACGATGTTCTGGCCTTCGCCCTCGTCGGGGTCCTGGTTCTGGACGGCGGCGTCTTCGGCCGGGCTCGATGACGTCGGCGGATCGTCCGGCGTCGTGACGTCCTGCGCATGAGCCGGCGTAGCGAGCGCGGTCAGGCCTGCGGACAGCAGCCAGAAGCTCTTCGACATGTGGTTCACCCTCCCCAATCACATTTATGTTTGGGGAAGAGCTAACGCGAACGTCAACTTAGCGCCAGCGGAAAAACCGCGGTTTCCCGCGGGTTTCCGGCCGTATTGCAAATCCGCAACATAAGAGTTTCAAGTTGAAACCGGCTGCGGAAGATGCCGCTACGGAAAGCGCGCTTCAGCCCACGCAACGCTGTAGCGCGCGTCGACGCTTGTCAGCGCGGCGCCAGCACCATCAGCATCTGCCGGCCTTCCATGCGCGGATGCTGCTCGACCTTGGCGGCGGCGGCGACGTCGGCCTGGACGCGCTGGAGCAGCTGCATGCCCAGCTCGCCGTGCGCCAGCTCGCGGCCGCGGAAGCGCAAGGTCACCTTGACCTTGTCGCCCTCGTCGATGAACTCGTGGATCTTGCGCATCTTCACGCCGTAGTCATGGTCGTCGATGTTCGGACGCATCTTGATCTCCTTGACCTCCTGCGTCTTCTGCGACTTCCGTGCGAGATTGGCTTTCTTCTGCGCCTCGTATTTATATTTGCCGACGTCGAGGAACTTGCAGACGGGGGGATCGGCGTTGGGCGAGACCTCCACCAGGTCCAGGCCGGCCTCACTGGCCTGCTCGATCGCCTCGGCCGTCAGCAGGACGCCGAGATTGTCGCCATTTTCATCGATCACGCGCACCTTTGGCACGGTAATGAACTCGTTGAAGCGGGGGCCGCTCAGCGGCGGGGCGGCGGGGCGCCGGGTAAGTGGCGGACGTATGTCGCTGTCTCCTGAGGCCAAAGGTAGTTTTCACGTAATGGACAATCCGGGCGATTGAAAGACGCCCGGCGGGAAGCCGCCGATTTTCGCGAGCCGCTGTGGCGGATCAGTCGCGCAGGTCCGGCGGGAGCGCTTCCCGGCGGAGCCGCTCAACAACATCGTCCAGGCTCAGCACTTCCTGCCGCGCCTCGGCGCCGAGCGGGCGGAGCGCGATCGTCCGCTCCTCCGCCTCGCGCTTTCCGATCACCAGCAGATAGGGAACCTTGGCGAGGCTGTGCTCGCGCACCTTGTAGTTGATCTTCTCGTTGCGCAGGTCCGCTTCCGCGCGGAGCCCCGCCGCCTGAAGCGCCGCCTCGACCTCGCGCGCATAACCGTCGGCGTCGGAGACGATCGTCGCCACCACCGCCTGGACCGGCGCCAGCCACAGCGGGAAGCGTCCGGCATGGTGTTCGATCAAAATGCCGATGAAGCGCTCGAACGAGCCTAGGATCGCGCGGTGGAGCATCACCGGGCGGTGGCGCTGCCCGTCTTCGCCGACATACGTCGCGTCGAGCCGCTCGGGCAGCACGTAATCGGCCTGGATCGTTCCGACCTGCCAGGTGCGGCCGATCGCGTCCGTCAGGTGGAATTCGAGCTTGGGCGAGTAGAAAGCGCCCTCTCCGGGAAGCTCCTCCCAGCCATATTCCGGCGTATCCCGCTTCGCCGCGCAGACGGCATCGCGCAGGTCCTGCTCCGCTTTGTCCCACATTTCGTCCGTGCCGTATCTTTGCTCCGGCCGAAGCGCGAGCTTGATGGCGTAATTGGGAAAGCCGAGGTCGCTATAGACCTGATCGAGCAAGTCGCAGAAGAGCCGCACCTCCTCGACCAGCTGATCCTCGCGGCAGAAGATGTGGGCGTCGTCCTGGGTGAACTGGCGGACCCGAAGGATTCCGTGAAGCGCGCCGTGCGGCTCGTTGCGGTGGCACACGCCCATTTCGGCGAGCCGGATCGGCAGGTCGCGATACGATTTGATCCCCTGGCGGAAGATGAGGACGTGCGCCGGGCAGTTCATCGGCTTCAAGGCCATCAGCTCGCCTTCGCCGGAGAGGACCGGCCCCTCGTCCTCCGTATTCGGCACCTCGTCCGGGACGACGAACATGTTCTCGCGATACTTGCCCCAGTGGCCGGACTGCTCCCACTGGCGCGCGTCCATCAGCTGCGGCGTCTTCACCTCCTCGTAGCCGGCGGCGTCGAGGCGGCGGCGCATATAGGCTTCGAGCGCACGCCAGACGATGAAGCCCTTCGGATGCCAGAAGACGCTGCCCTGCGCCTCGGACTGGAGGTGGAACAGGTCCATCTCCTGGCCGATCCTGCGATGGTCGCGCTTCGCGGCCTCCTCCAATCGGGTCAGATGCTCCTGGAGCTGCTTCCTGTTCAGCCAGCCGGTGCCGTAGATCCGGCTCAGCATGGCGTTCTTCTGGTCGCCGCGCCAATAGGCGCCGGAGACGCGCGTCAGCTTGAACGCCTGCGGATCGAGCTTGCCCGTCGAAGCCAAATGCGGCCCCCGGCACATGTCGAGCCAGTCGCCGGCCCGGTAGACCGTAAGCTCCTCGCCCTCCGGCAGCTCGGCCGCCCATTCGGCCTTGAAGCTCTCGCCATGGTCCCTGAACCAGGAAATCAGCGCATCGCGGGTCCACACCTCGCGCACCAGCGGCGCGTCGCGGGCGATCACCCGCCGCATCTCCTCCTCGATGAGCGGCAGCTCCTCCTCGGTGAAGGGCCCGTGCTCCGGCGGCGGTGCGAAATCATAGTAGAAGCCGTCGTCCGTGGCCGGCCCGAAGGTGATCTGCGTTCCCGGGAACAGGTTCTGCACCGCCTCGGCGAGGACGTGCGCATAATCGTGGCGGACGAGCTCCAGCGCGTCGGCCTCGTCCCGGGAGGTGACGAGCGCGAGCTCCGCATCGCCCTCGATCGGCCGGTTGAGGTCGCGAAGCTCGCCGTTGACGCGCGCCGCCAGCGCCGCCTTCGCCAGCCCCGGCCCGATCGCCGCCGCGATCTCGGCCGGCGTCGTCCCCGGCTCGACCTCGCGAACCGAACCGTCCGGGAGCTTCACTTTGAATGGCGCCGTCATGGCTCGCACTTGGAAAGGCGGCCGGGGGCTGTCAAGGCGAAGCGATGAGCGAGCCTCGCCACCTCTTCCGCCCGGACGGGCCGCGCCTCGCCTACCGGCAGCGTCCCGGGCGCGGGCCGACGATCGTCTTCCTGCCCGGCTACAT
>DASZEO010000366.1:0-1995 GCA_035940755.1 Allosphingosinicella sp.
AGGACCGAGAAAGCGATCCGGTGAAGGTTGGCGTAAGAAAGCGTCATCGTAGGTCTCCCTGAAGCTGGCCACCGGTTGATCCGGCGGTCATGCCAGGGACGTTGCAGCGGCCGTGCCAATTCTAGAAAACGGCGGAAAACCGCCATTCCTCATCGCGGCGGCATTCCGCGCCGGAATCAGCGCCGCCAACTGGCGGGAAATTCCGCCAACATTTGGATGTACGGTGGCGGACAATCGCGTCCGGTTTCGGGCGCTCAGCGGGGCCGGTGCTCGGCGTGGAGGTAGATGGGGTCGAATTCCGCGACGTCCTGAAGCCGCTCCCAGTCGTGGATGGTGACGAGGCCCGCGCGGAAGGTGAGCAGCCCCTGCTCGCGAAGCTCGCGGAGCATGCGGTTGACGTGGACGGACGTCAGCCCGGCCGCGTCGGCCAGGTCGAGCTGCGTCAGCGGAAGGGCGTAGCTCATGCCGTCGACCAGGCCGACCGGCTCCAGGCGCAGGTAAAGCTCGCACAACAGGTGCGCGATCCGCGCCAGCGCGGGGCGGCGCCCCACCGACAGGATGCGCTCGCGCTGGATCGAGGAATCCATCAGCGTCGACAGCCAGAGCAGCCGGCTCAGGTGCGGCTCCTCCTCGGTGATCCGACGCAGCCTGTCGTGGGGCACGAATGCGATGGTGGCGGCCGTCAGAGCGCCGATGTCGTGGTCGAGCTTCTTGAGGAGGAAGCCGTGAAGGTCGAGGAAGTCGCCCGGAACGTGCACTTCCATGATTTGGCGCTGGCCCTCGGCAAGATCCTTGTAGCGCGCCACCAGCCCCTCGATGAGCAGGGCGCTGCGGGTGAGCGTCGTGCCCGAGCGGACGATGGTCTTGCCCGGGCGGAAGGTCTCGATTTCGGCGACCGCGTCGCGCAGCACCGCCTCCTCGCGCTCGTTGACCTGGTCGCGCACGCGCAGCTTGAGCAGCAGGCAGGCCGTCGGCTCACCTGTGCAGCGCGGCGCCGCGTCAGCCATAAGCGAGGCGCCTAGGCACGCGCGCCGTCGGCCGCGCGGTCGGCACCGGCCCTGCGGCGAATGAGCCTGTCGGCGATGAGGGCGCCGAGCAGCGGCCCGACCACCGCCGCCGCCTGCAGCCACAAGGGCAGCGGGATCAGGAAGGTGGTCGCCAGCAGCAGTGCGAGGCAGCCCGCCACGGCCCAGCCGGGCCAGGCGACCCGCCCCAGCGCCTTGGCGGCGGCGACCGCCGCGAATCCGCCGGCGAGCCAGGACAGAGCCAGGAGTATCTGCGCGCCGGCCGGCGCGGAGCCCAGCGCCGCAGCCGCCGCTTCGGCGTTCTGCATCGGGTCGGTCGGCGCATTGACCTGGAAGAACAGGCCGGCGACCAGACCGACGAGGTAGATCGCGGCGAGGCAGGCGACGATCGCCGCCACCAAGGCTGAAATAATCCGCATCCGGCTCCCCCTGAGACTCGCAAGGGGCCACCATAGCCACAAAGACGCCGGTCCAGAAGGTCTAGCTGCCGACGACGGTCCCGCCGTTCGGATGAAGCACCTGGCCGGACATGTAGCTCGAATCCTCGCAGGCCAGGAACAGGAAGCTCGGCGCCACTTCGTTGGGCTGACCCGGCCGGCCCATTGGCACGTCCTTGCCGAATTCAGGTATCTTCTCCTTGGGCTGGCCGCCGAACGGGTTCAACGGCGTCCAGATCGGCCCCGGAGCCACCGCATTCACGCGGATGCCTTCCTCGACGAGGCTTTCGGAAAGCGAGCGGGTGAAGGCGGTGATCGCGCCCTTGGTGGCGCTGTAATCGAGCAGCAGCTTGGAACCCTGATACATCGTCACCGACGTGCAGTTGATGATCGCCGAACCCTTTTCGAGGTACGGCCGGGCGGCCTGGGTCAGGAAGAACATGCCGAAGATGTTGGTCTGGAAGGTGCGCTTCAGCTGCTCTTCGGAAATGTCGGTGATATCCTCGGCCCAATGCTGCTCGCCGGCATTGTTG
>DASZEO010000367.1:0-4575 GCA_035940755.1 Allosphingosinicella sp.
GGCGACGAACAGGTTCGCGATCCGGTTCGACAGGCGATCCACCTCCCGGAAGGTCAGCGCGCGGTCGCCGAACAGGAGCGCGGTCCGTTCCGCGTGATAAGCCGCGCCGCGGCGGATCAGCTCGCTGACCAGCATGGCCTCCCCTCCTCCCCCGCTTTGTGGACCGGGCGCGGAGCGGCTGGCAAGCGCGCGCGTTGCGGCTATGGAGCCGGAGGAGCGAGAGGAGCCGCGCGCGATGAAGCCGATGACCGAAGCGCACCTGGCGATCCTGCGCCGGCACATGGTCGAAGTGATCGACATGCATTTCGATCTCGCCGAGGAGGAGATCGGCCGCGACGCGCTCAGCACTGGCCTCAGGCAGGCGCTGCTCAAGGTTCCGCGCCACCTGTTCGTCCCCGCCCAGCTGATGCTCGTCTCCTACCAGGACACGCCGCTGCCGATCGGCTTCGACAAGACGCTGTCGCAGCCCTTCATCGGCGCGGTGATGCTCGAGCTGCTCGGGCTTCAGCCGGGCCAGATGGTGCTGGAGATCGGCACTGGCCTCGGCTGGCAGGCCGCGGTGATGTCGGAGATGGGCGTAGACCTGTTCAGCGTGGAGATCGTCGAGGAGTTCGCCCAGGCGGCGCGCCTTCGGCTGGCGGCGCTCGACTATGAGATCGAGATACGGGTGGGCGACGGCTCGCGCGGCTGGAGCGAACACGCGCCGTTCGACCGGATCCTCGTCACCGCCGCCGCGCCCGAGCCGCCCCAGGCGCTGGTAGACCAGCTCGCGCCCGGCGGCCGCATGGTGATCCCGCTGGGCGGCAAGGAAGTGCAGCAGCTCAGCCTCGTCAGCCGCGGTTCCAACGGCACGGTCGACACTCGCGCCGTGCTGCCGGTGCGGTTCACGCAGCTCGAAACCGCCTAAGCGTGGCCCAGCTCAGCGCCGGCATCCTGATGTGGCGCCGGCGAGAGGGCGAGCGCGAGGTCCTGATCGCCCATTTCGGCGGGCCGATGTGGGCCAACAAGGATGAAGGCGCCTGGGCGATCCCCAAGGGCCTGGTCGAGGAGGGCGAGGACCTCGCCGCCTGCGCCCGGCGCGAGTTCGAGGAGGAGCTGGGCACGGCCGCCGTCGGAGAGCTCGTACCGCTCGGCCGAATCCGCCAGAAGGGCGGCAAATGGGTGGAGGCGTTCGCGCTGGAAGGCGAGTTCGACCCCTCGACGCTGGTCAGCAACCACTACACCGTCGAATGGCCGCCGCGCAGCGGCCGCATGCGCAGCTATCCCGAAGTCGACCGCGCCGCGTGGTTCACGCTGCCTAAGGCACGCGAGAAGATCCTGCCGAGCCAAAAGCCGATCCTGGACCGCTTCGAGGCGGTCTAAACCGCGGGCGCTGGTTTACGCCATCTTTACCCGCCCTCCCTAGCGCCTGCGGGGGTTTGTGCCGGGGGAAAATGCTGCGCGTCTATACTTGCATCGTGCACGAGCACGACTTCCGGCTGGTGCTCGTCGCCGGAATCATCTGCCTGCTCGCCGCGTTCACCGCGTTCGCGCTGCTCGAGCGCGCGCGCAGCGGCGGCCGCAACCGCGCGGCCTGGCTCGGCCTGACCGCCTTCGTCTCCGGCACCGGCATCTGGTCGACCCACTTCGTCGCCATGCTCGCCTTCCAGCCCGATCTTCCGGTCGGCTACGACCTCGACCTCACCCTGCTCTCGGTTGCCGCGGCGATCCTGATCACGCTCGGCGGCTGGCACCTCGCGCTTCGCGACGGCTGGCGCTCGGCAGCGGCGGCTGGCGCGGTGATCGGCGGCGGGATCGGCACCATGCACTATGTCGGCATGTCGGCTGTCAACCTGGCCGGGCGGATCGTGTGGGACGAGCGCTTCGTCCTCGCCTCTCTGGCGATCGGCGCCCTGCTGAGCGCCGCGGCGGTGGCCGAGCATCGCCGCCGCGCGACGCCCGTTCCGTGGCGGCCGGCGCTGCTGTTCACGCTGGCCATTTGCGGGCTTCATTTCACGGCGATGGCGGCGGCCGGAGTCTATCCCGATCCCAACTTCGCGGTGCCGCCGGAAGCGATCGGCAGCGGCACCCTGGCCGTCGCCGTCGTGGCGATGGCCGCGATGATCCTGTCGATCAGCTTCGCCATGGTGTTGTTCGACCGCAAGCTCGCCCGCAACGCCGCCGAAGAAGCGCAGCGCATCCGCGCCTTCGCCGACGCCACGGTCGAGGGGCTTGTGGTGATCGACGGCGACCGCATCGTCGATGCGAACCGAAGCTTCCTCGAGCTTTCCGGCCATAGCGGCCTCTCCGCTTTGCCCCGCCGGGTGGGGCAACTCTTCCCGTCGCTGAGGCAGCCCCCCCTCGCCTCGGGAGCCGAGACCGCCGCCAGCGAGTGCCGCCTCGCGACGGCGGCCGGCGATGAGATCGACGTCGAGCTGCTAGTTCGGCCGCTCGACTGGCAAGGCGCCCAATTGCAGGTGGTCGCCGTGCGTGACATCAGCGAGCGCAAGGAAGCGGCGGCGCGGATCGCCCACCTCGCCTATCACGACGCGCTGACGGGCCTTCCCAACCGCACCGTCTTTGCCGACCATCTGGCGCGGCAGGCGGAGCAGGCGGGGGCCGAGCGCGAGCCGGTGGCGGTTTTGTGCATCGACCTCGACGGCTTCAAGGCCGTCAACGACGTTCACGGCCACCCCGCCGGAGACGAGCTGCTTGTGGGAGTCGCTCACCGACTGCGTTCGGTGGTCCGCGGCAACGAGCTTGTGGCGCGGCTCGGCGGCGACGAGTTCGCGATCGTCCAGCAGGGCGGCGGCCAGCCGGCAAGCGCGGGCCTGCTGTGCGAGCGGCTCGCCGCGGCGCTGGAGGAGCCGTTCGCGATCGGCGAGCAGAGCGTGAGCATCAGCGCCAGCGTCGGCGTCGCCATCTTTCCGACCGACGCCGGCGGCGCGGCCGACCTCATCAAGAATGCCGACATGGCGCTCTACCGGGCGAAGTCGGAAGGGCGCGGGCTGGCGCGCTTCTACGAGGCGGCGATGGACGAGGCATTGCGCCAGCGCCGCCAGCTCGAGGCCGACTTGAGGCTGGCGATCGAGAAGGAAGAGCTCAACGTCCACTACCAGCCGCTGGCGCAGCTCGAGACGGGCACCGTGATCGGCTTCGAGGCGCTGCTGCGATGGAACCACCCCGAGCTCGGCGCGATCGGGCCGGACGTGTTCATCCGCCTCGCCGAGGAAAGCGGGCTCATCATCAGGCTGGGCGAATGGGTGCTTCGCGAGGCCTGCGCTGAAGCCGCCCGATGGAACCCGCCGCTGAAGCTCTCGGTCAACCTCTCGCCGCTCCAGTTCACCCAGGACGACCTAGTCGGCTCGGTCCGGCGGGTGCTCGACGAGACCGGGCTCGATCCGGCCCGGCTCGACCTCGAGATCACCGAGGGGCTGCTGATCAAGGACGCCGGCGGAGCGCTGGCGACGCTCGAGCGGCTGAAGGCGCTGGGCGTCGAGATCTCGATGGACGATTTCGGCACCGGCTATTCCTCGCTCTCCTATTTCCGCATGTTCCCGTTCGACAAGGTCAAGATCGACCGCAGCTTCATCCGCGACATGGTCGAGAGCCCGCAGGCGCGGGCGATCGTGCGCTCGGTGATCGGTCTCAGCCATGGACTCGGAATGCCGGTGGTGGCGGAAGGCGTCGAGACGGCCGAGCAGCTGGCCCTGCTGCGCGGCAAGGGCTGCGACCAGGTCCAGGGCTATCTGATCAGCCGCCCCAACCCGATCGGCCATTTCGAGCGGGTGGTGGTGGACCGCGGCGCAGCACGGGCCGCGAGCACCGGGAAGCAGCGGCGCGCCTGAGCGGCCGATCTCCGGCCGCCGCCGCCGCCGAAATATACCAAATATACCGAAATCAACGGCGAAAACTCTTTGTTTTCAATACGGGCGTCACCTTGTCCCTGCGCCATCTTCAAGCTGAGAAAGAGCTGCGGCGACTCGAAGAGCACGGCGCATTACGAACATACGAGGAACATCAGCTGTAGGAAAGCCCGTGTACGGCTCCTGCTCGCGGGCGTGCCTGATCGGGACGAGCGTGTCGTCGCGGTCGCTGGGGAATGCCATTCCTGTCCGGCCGCGCCTAGGCTCGGTTCGATGGGCAGTCGGTACCGCCAGTCACGCAATCGCACGGCCCGGCTCCTCGCGCCGGCGCTGGCTGCCCTGTTGTGCGCCGCTGCGCCGCCGATGCGGTTCGATCCGGCGGCGCCCGCTTTCGGCGCAGCGGCGGACGAATATCGCCGGCTGTGGGACGAGGAGGGCGCGCGGATCGTCGCGGCGATGGAGGCGGTGACGGGGATCGCGTTTCCCGACACGCCGATCGACGCGATCGTCTCCGACACCGCGCCGATGACCGCCTATGACGGCAGGTCGATGCGCCTAAGGGGCCGCTACTCGCCCGCCTACAAGCGCGCGACCTTGGTCCACGAGCTGGGCCACCGTCTCGCCTTCACCCTGCCGCGCACGGCCGAGCTCGACGACCACCGGATCCTCTACCTGTTCCTCTACGACGTGTGGACCGAGCTTTACGGCCGCGATTTCGCCGACCGCATGG
>DASZEO010000368.1:0-7831 GCA_035940755.1 Allosphingosinicella sp.
GCGGCTGTCGTTCCCGGAGATCGTCGCCGCCTACCGGCGCTGGCTCGGCTGGCGACCGGCGCGGGAGATCGCCGTCCCGGGCTTTCTCGTCGCCCTCGCCTGGCGGGCGGGCGACCTGATCGCCTGGTTCGGATGGCGGCCGCCCATTCGAAGCACGGCGCGGCGCGAGATGGTTCGGGGAGCGGTCGGCGATCCCGCCGAATGGCTGCGGCTCACCGGCATCCGGCCGCGCTCGCTCGCCGAGGCGCTCGAGTCGCGTCCTGCGTCGGTGCAGGAGCGGTGGTTCGCGCGCCTCTACCTGCTCAAGCCGTTCGCGATCGGCGTCTTCGCCCTGTTCTGGCTGATGACGGGGCTGGTCTCGCTCGGCCCCGGCTGGGGCCATGCCGTGCACGTGATGGAGCTGACCGCCGCCGCGCGCTGGGCCGAGGCTTCGGTGGTCGGCGGGGCGGTCCTCGATCTCGCGATCGGTACGGCGATCCTGTTCCGGCGCACCGCGCGGCCGGCCCTGATCGCGGCGTTGGGCGCGTCGCTGCTGTATGTGGTGATGGGGACGATCCTGCTGCCGGCGCTGTGGGCGGATCCGCTCGGGCCGATGATGAAGGTTTGGCCGATCCTGGTGTTCAACCTGCTGTGCCTGGCGATACTGGACGAACGATGACGGCCTATTTCATCCTCAAATATCTGCACGTGATCGGCGCGACCGTGCTGCTCGGCACCGGCGCCGGCATCGCGTTTTTCATGTGGATGGCGCATCGGACCGGCGATCCGGCGGCGATCGCGCATACGGCGGCGATCGTGGTTCGCGCCGACATGGTCTTCACCGCCACGGCCGTCGTCGCCCAGCCGGTCACCGGGCTGCTGCTGGCGCGGACGGTCGGCTATGGGCTCAGCGAGGGCTGGATCGTCGCTTCGATGGCACTCTATGTACTAACCGGGGCTTTCTGGCTGCCGGTGGTGTGGATGCAGGCGCAGATGCGGGATCTGGCACGGCAAGCGGCGGCGGCAGGCGCGCCGCTGCCGGAGCGCTATTACCGGCTCTACCGGCTGTGGTTCGCGTTCGGATTTCCCGCCTTCGCGGCGGTGCTGGCGATCTTCTGGCTGATGATCGCGCGGCCGGAGCTGAGCCTGTGAGGCTGTCGTCTCGCCTGGTGATCGGGGCCGTGGCCGGCATGGCCGGGACGATGGCGATGACCATGGCGATGCGCCGCCTTCACGCACGCCTGCCGGAGGAAGAGCGCTACCCGCTGACTCCGCGCGAGATCGTCGATTCCGCCCTCGACCCGGACGACGAGCCGGCCAGGGACCTCACCGTCGCAGCGCATTTCGCCTACGGCGCCGGCTGCGGGGCGCTGCTGGCGGCGGCAGACCCGAAGCCGGGCGTCACCAGGGGCGCCGCCGCCGGCGTCGCGGTGTGGCTGGCGAGCTACATGGGGTGGATTCCGGCGTTGAACCTGCTCAAGCCCGCGAACGAGCATCCGGCGCGGCGCAACGCGCTGATGATCGCGGTGCACCTCGTCTGGGGCGGAGCGACGGCGCTGGCGCTTCGCGAGCTGGGCGCCGCGCGCGAGACCATCTTCCGGAGTGGACCCGATTGCGACGCGCCTAGGGGCGACCGCGGCGGCGCTTGATTCCGGCGGCGCGCAGCGCGTAGCTTCGCCGTCATGATCGCGCCGCTCCTCGCCCTTGCCGCCGCCGCGGCAGCCGTCCCTCCCGCCGACCTGCCTGGCGTATGGGAGGGGACGGTCGGAAACCTGCCGGTGCGCGCCTGCTTCGTCGGCCGCGATTCCGGCGCGTTCGGCGCCTATTATTATTCCTCCCGGCTTCAGCTCATCCCGCTGCACGCGGAGGAGGGCGCGCGCACCGCCTTTACGGAAGGGGCCGGCGATGACGCCGACGCGCCCCGCTGGTCGATCGAGCGCGCTGAGGGCGGGAGGCTGACGGGACGCTGGACGGCGGGACGGCGTACGCTTCCGCTTCGGCTCACGCGAATCGCAGCCGCCGAAGGCGACGACGGCGCGTGCAGCAGCCTGGCCTTTCACCAGCCCAGGCTCGCGGGCGTCCGCACCGTCTCGGCGCGCGCCACCAAGGATGGCGTCGGGTACACAAGGATGACGCTGGACACGGGCGGGCGGTTCGAAGTCAGCTTCGAGACCTTCGCGCTCGACGGAACGAGCGAGGCCGTACGCCGGATCAACGCCGCGCTGGGGCGCGGGCTCGCGGGCGATCCGCCGCAATGGTTCGAATGCATCCATGATTCGCTCAGCTACAGCCCAATGGAAGGGAGCTTCGACGAGAGCCTCGCGCCGGCGATGATCTCGAGCCGGTGGATGAGCGTGGCGCACCATTGGGACGGCTTCTGCGGCGGCGCGCATCCCGATTCCAGCAATTCCTACCGCACCTTCGACCTCACCAGCGGTGCGGAGATCGACCTTCACGACTGGCTGAATTCAAGAGCCGTGAAGGTGGAGCGTTTCGAAGGAAGTGAGGACGCCAGCAAGACTCTCGAACCCGCCTTCCGGGAGGTGGTCCTGGGCGCCTGGCGCGCGGAGGATGCCGAGTGCGATGAGGTGATCAGGGGCCAGGAATATTGGAACATCGGGCTGACTCGGTCCGGGCTGGTCTTCTCGCCGCAGCTCCCGCACGTGGCGCAGGCCTGCGGCGAGGAGTTCACCGTGCCCATAGATCGGCTGCGGCCCTTCCTCACCGACGAGGGCGCTGCGAACCTGCGCGCCCTGCAGGGCGAAAGCGTACCCGGCTAGCCCCGCACAATCAGTCGACGTGCGGGCTTACCGCCGGCGGATCGCTGGCGGGAAAGCTTTCGTCGGATGCCTGATCGGTCTTCTCCCACTCGGTCGGCGGGTCGCGCATCGCATCCGGGCCGGCGGAACGGGCGGCGCCGGAATGGCCGACCGCGCCCGGCGCCGTCTTGCCGCGGCTGTGCGCAGCGGCCGGCCGCTCGGATTCCTCGCCGCCCCACCAGCGGCGGGTGAACAGAGCCGCAGCCAGGCCGGCCACCGCGGCGCCGGCGGCGGCGATGATCGTCCGGTTGCGGCTCCAGCTCATCGTCAGACTCCTTCGCGCTGCATCGTCGCCGGTTCGGCCGGCGGCAGGCCCTGGCTCTCGGCCTGGGCCATCAGCTCCGTCTTGCGGGCGGCGAGCTGCTCGCCGAGGACGTCCAGATCGACGTCGGCGGCGCGGGTCTGCTGGAACAGGTTATCCGCCTGCTTCTCCTCTTCCTTGACGTGGTGCTCGATCAGCTCCTGGAGCACCTTCACCTTGGCGTCGTAAAATTCCTCGTCGGGCTCGGCGGCCTCGAGCTCATTGATGAGCAGCTTGGCGCTGTCATGCTCGACATAGGCTTCGTCCAGCGCGTCCTCCTCGACCTTGCCGCGGATCGCGGGATAATAGATTTCCTCCTCGATCATGGCGTGGATCTTGAGCTCCATGCAGATCTGCTGGACGATCCGCTGCTTGCCCGACGCGCCGCTCGCTTTCTCGAACTGCTCGAACAAGGCCTCGACCTTGCGATGATCCTCCGCCAGAAGCTTGAGCCCGTTCTGGGAATTGGTCTGTTCGGCCATTATGTGATCTCCTGATTGCGCCTCTGGAACAATCGGACCCGCGGGCCGGTTCCCGCGGCAAGTGCGGATGAGGACAGGATTTTGAACGACACGGAGACGCTTTCGCCCGTCCTTCCCGACGAGGTCGAGGAGGCGACCCGGCGCCTGCTCGCGAAGGCCTGCGAGCGGGACATCAGCTTCGCCACCGCGGAGAGCTGTACCGGCGGAATGCTCGCCTCGCTGCTGACCGACGTCCAGGGCGTGGCGCATGCCTTCGACCGCGGCTTCGTGACGTACAGCTCCGAATCCAAGACCGAGATGCTGGGCGTGCCCGCGGCGCTCATAGCGGAGAAGGGCGCGGTTTCCAGTGAGGTCGCCGTTGCGATGGCGCAGGGCGCCCTGGAGCGCTCGCGGGCCAATGTGACGCTGGCCGTCACCGGCTTCGCCGACAAAGGTGACGAGCCGGGGCTCGTCCACTTCGCGTGCGCGCGCGCCGGCCGCCGGACCGCCCATCGCGAGGAGCATTTCGGCCCGATCGGCCGCGGCGCCACCCGCGTCCAGTGCATGCGCGTCGCGGTCGAGATGATGACGGAGATGCTGTGATGGCCGCGCCGAGCGAAGCGCCCTTCGCCGCGATCCACCGGCACGGCTTGGTCCGGGTGGCGGCGGCGAGCCCCTGCGCCTCGTCAGGCGACGTGAGCTTCAATGTCGAGCAGACGCTCGAGCTTGCGCGGCAGGCGAACGAACGGGGAGTCGACCTCGCCGTGTTCCCGGAGCTCAACATCTCCTCTTACGCCGTCGACGACCTGCACCTTCAGGATGCGTTTCTCGATGCGGTGGAGCAGGGCATCGGCCGCCTAGCCGAGGAGACGGCCGGGCTTGGGACCGTGCTCGTCGTGGGAGCGCCGCTCCGGCGCAACGGCCGGCTTTATAATTGCGGCCTGGCTCTCTCGCGCGGCCGGATACTGGGCGCAGTGCCCAAATGCTTCCTGCCCAATTACCGCGAATATTATGAGAAGCGCTGGTTCGCTTCGGGAATCGGCACGGAGGGGCTGAAGATCGAAGTGGCCGGCCAAGTCGCCGCCTTCGGCCCGGATCAGATCTTCGCGGCCGAAGGCCTGCCTGATTTCATCTTTCATATCGAGATTTGCGAGGATTATTGGGCGCCCCAGCCACCCTCGACCAACGGCGCGATGGCGGGCGCGCTGATCCTCACCAACCTTTCGGCGTCGAACATCACGATCGGCAAGGCCGACGAGCGCAAATTGCTGTGCGCCGCGCAGGCCAGCCGCTGCCATGCCGCCTACGTCTATTCGGCGTCCGGGCCGGGCGAGAGCACCACCGACCTCGCCTGGGACGGGCAGGGATCGATCTACGAGCTTGGCGAATTGCTCGCCGAGACCGGCCGCTTCGACCGCGGCAACGAGCTGGCGATCGCCGACATCGACGTCCAGCGCCTGCGGCTGGAGCGGATGCGCAACGGCACCTTCAACGATAATGCTCGCGCCGCCGACCATCCGGAGAAGAGGTTCCGGCGGATATCGTTCGAGCATCGCCCCGCTTTCGCCGACATCGGCTTCGAGCGGGGGCTTCGCCGCTTCCCCTACGTCCCCAACCGCCCAGAGCAGCTCGACCAGGATTGCTACGAGGCGTTCAACATCCAGGTGCAGGGCCTCGCCAAGCGCTTCCAGACGACCAGCGGCAAGCACCTCGTCATCGGCGTCTCGGGCGGGCTCGATTCGACCCATGCGCTGATCGTCGCAGCCAAGGCGTGCGACTATCTCGAGCTGCCGCGCTCGACGATCCTCGGCTTCACCATGCCGGGCTTCGCCACCGGCGAGACCACCAAGTCGAACGCCTGGGCACTGATGCGCGCGCTGGGCATCCAGGCCGAGGAGATCGACATCACCCCGGCGGCGCGCCAGATGCTCGGCGACATCGGCCACCCCTTCGCCAAAGGGGAGCCGGTCTACGACGTCACCTTCGAGAACGTGCAGGCGGGGCTTCGCACCGACTATCTCTTCCGCCTCGCCAACCAGCGCGGCGGCTTCGTCGTCGGCACCGGCGACCTTTCCGAGATTGCGCTGGGCTGGTCGACCTATGGCGTCGGCGACCAGATGAGCCATTACGGAGTCAATGCCGGCGTTCCCAAGACCTTGATCCAATATCTGGTGCGCTGGGCGATCCGCTCCGGCCAGTTCGACGAGGAGACGAATCGGGTCCTGCAGGCGATCCTCGATACCAAGATCTCGCCCGAACTCGTTCCCGCCGACGAGAAGAGCGGGATGCAGAGCACCGAAGAGCGGATCGGCCCCTATGAGCTTCACGATTTCTTCCTGTTCCACATCCTTCGCGCCGGGCAGCCGCCCTCGAAGGTCGCCTTCCTCGCCTGGCAGGCTTGGAAGGACGCCAAGGCCGGGCTGTGGCCGCTCGATTACCCGGAAGCGCTGAAGCGCGAATACGACCTGCCGACGATTCGCAAGTGGCTGGAAGTGTTCCTGTTCCGCTTCTTCCAGATCAGCCAGTTCAAGCGCTCGGCCATTCCCAACTCCCCCAAGGTTTCCGCGGGCGGCGCACTCAGCCCACGCGGCGACTGGCGCGCGCCCAGCGACGGCACCGCGGCACCGTGGCTCGACGAACTCAAGCAGGCTTTTGAAAGATCGGATAAATAACCTGGTTTAGCGAGAAAAATGCTGCGCTGCGGAACCCGTTCCGGCAGCGCCACGTTTCCCTTCTGTCTTCTTCAGTTGAGGGGTTTTTTCGTTGTTCCATCAGACCGGCGCCGCGTCCGGCGCATTCGCCGCGCGCTCGAAATTCGACCTGACGCTGGTCTGCTTTTCCCATTTGCGCTGGAACTTTGTTTTCCAGAGGCCGCAGCACCTGATGAGCCGTTTCGCCCGCACCGGTCGGGTGATCTTCTGGGAGGAACCAGAAGCGGCGCTCGCCGGCTGCGAGCCGGCGCTCGGCGTCCGCACCTGTGCCGAGACCGGCGTCGTCGTCGTCACTCCGTCGCTGCCCGAAGGCATTGAGGAGCCTGAGCGCGAGCGCGTGCTCAAGGAACTGCTCGACGCTTTCCTCGCCGGCGAGCAGGGGCCGTTCGTGCGCTGGTACTACACGCCGATGATGCTGCCCTTCACCCGGCACGTCGACGCCGCCTGCACCGTCTACGACTGCATGGACGAGCTCGCCAACTTCAAGTTCGCGCCGCCGCTGCTGCTGCCGCTCGAGCAGGAACTGCTCGACACCGCCGACGTGGTCTTCACCGGCGGCTACAGCCTCTACGAGGCGAAGAAGGACCGGCACCCCAACGTCCACCCCTTCCCCTCGAGCGTGGACCGCGCCCATTTCGCCAAGGCCCGCTCGACGGGCGCCGCGATCAGCGGCGCGCCCAGCTTCGGCTTCTACGGAGTCATCGACGAGCGGATGGACCTGGCGCTCGTGGAAGCGCTTGCCGACGCCCACCCCGAATGGTCGATCGAGATGGTCGGGCCGGTCGTGAAGATCGACCCCGAGCAGCTGCCGCAGCGGCCGAACCTGACCTATCCGGGCGGCAAGAGCTATGACGAGCTGCCGGCGTGCCTCGGCCGCTGGGACGTGGCTTTGATGCCGTTCGCGATCAACGATTCGACGAAGTTCATCTCGCCCACCAAGACCCCGGAATATCTCGCCGGCGGACGCCCCGTCGTCTCGACCCCGATCGCCGACGTCATCCGCCATTACGGCGATGTCGAAGGTGTCTTCATCGCCGACGGCGCCGAGGCGTTCATCCGCGCCTGCGAGCAGGCGCTGGAGCTGGCTCGCGGTTCGGGCGAATGGCTGGCCGGGGTCGACGTTCTGCTCGCCAACCTCAGCTGGGACGTGACCCATGCCCGCATGGCCGGGCTGGTGCGCGAGGCGATCGCGGTCCCCTCCGCAGGCCCGAACATCCTCAAGGCTCACACCCGCAAGCGCTACGACTATCTCGTGGTGGGCGCCGGTTTCGCCGGTTCGGTCGTTGCCGAGCGCCTCGCCAGCCAGCACGGCGCCCACGTCCTGGTCATCGACAAGCGTCCGCACGTCGCCGGCAACGCCTACGATCACAAGGACGAGGCCGGCGTCCTGATCCATCAGTACGGACCGCACATCTTCCACACGAACAGCGACGAGATCGTGGACTATCTGTCCCAGTTCACCGCCTGGCGCCCCTACGAGCACCGAGTGCTCGCTTATGTGCGCGACCAGCTGGTGCCGATCCCCATCAACCGGACGACGCTCAACAAGCTGTTCGGCCT
>DASZEO010000369.1:0-1556 GCA_035940755.1 Allosphingosinicella sp.
GCGCGTCGCCGACGGCGAGCCGCAAAGGATCGGCGCCATGGGCGCGCAGCACCTCCCAGGCGAGGAGGTCTGGCTCGTCGGCGAGCATCGCTCATCGGGCGAGAGGAAGTACTATCTCTCCAACCTGCCCGCCGACGCGCCACTCAAGCGCTTGGCCGGCGCGATCAAGGCGCGATGGGTCTGCGAGCAGGCGCATCAGCAGATGAAGGAGGAGCTTGGCCTCGACCACTTCGAGGGGCGATCCTGGCAGGGGCTCAATCGGCATGCGCTCATGACCATGATCGCCTTCCTCTTCCTTCAGTCCCACCGCCTCGCTGAGACGAAGCGGGGAAAAAAGAATGAGGCGAGCCAGATCGGGACCGCCGCCAAGCCCGAGCCTGCCAGCCGTCCGCGCCGCCATCATCAACGCTTTCGCCCAGCCGCCCCCGGCCTCATGCCCACATTGCGGCCATAGGCTCAACTTCGATGATCTGCCAAAGTAGTGCTAGCACTACTTTGGCAGATGGCTGCGTGCGTGGGATTCCCAGGACCCAGTTTGCGTGATTCATGGGTGGTCGGCTTTGCGGCGGGCCGGCCATGGGATCGGATTGGCGAGAGGACCTGGAGCGTTGGCTGGCACCGTTCCTGGCGGCGCTCGGGCACAAGACGCGGTCGCGGATGTGCCCGGCCTACGTGGCGGGCCTGATTGGGATCGGCGAGCGCAAGAGCGTGCAGCCCATGGCGATGCGCGACGGGTCGGTCAGCTACGACCAACTGCATCACTTTATCGCCGCCGGCAGATGGGACGCCGCGCCGCTGGAAGAGGAACTCGTGCGCCAGGCCGACCAGAGGCTCGGCGGCGAGGATGCCTTCCTCATCGTCGACGACACCGCCTTGCCGAAGAAGGGCACGCACTCGGTCGGCGTCGCGCCGCAATACGCCTCGGCCCTGGGCAAGAACGCCAATTGCCAGACGCTGGTGTCGCTAACGCTGGCAAGGGCCGAGGTCCCGGCCATGGTGGGCTTGCGGCTGTTCCTGCCCGAGACCTGGACCAGCGACGCGACGCGGCTCGCCAGGGCCGGCGTGCCGGAGGATCAGCGCGCCTACAAGACCAAGCCCGAGATAGCACTCGAGGAGATCGATCGGCTTCGCGCCGCAGGCCTGCGCTTCGGCTGCGTGCTGGCGGATGCCGGCTACGGCCTGTCCGCCCCGTTCCGGCAGGCCCTGAGCGAACGCGGGCTTGCCTGGGCGGTCGGCATTCCGCGCACGCAGAAGGTCTATCCGTCCGACGTCACGATGATCTTCCCCGCCGCCCGCCGCGGTCGGCCCCGCAAGCGCCACGTGCCGGATGTCGCCTCGGTCCCCGCCCAGGCCATGCTGGAGAGCGGCCGCTGGCGCAGTGTGAACTGGCGGCGCGGCACGAAGGGCAAGCTCGCAGCCCGCTTCGCCGCCGTCCGCGTGCGCGTCGCCGACGGCGAGCCGCAAAGGATCGGCGCCATGGGCGCGCAGCACCTCCCAGGCGAGGAGGTCTGGCTCGTCGGCGAGCATCGCTCATCGGGCGAGAGGAAGTACTATCT
>DASZEO010000370.1:0-2420 GCA_035940755.1 Allosphingosinicella sp.
GTCGAGCAGGCTGTTCGAGCGGTCGTAGCCGAGCTGGCCGATGAGCCCGCCGATGAAATAGGCGTCGCTGAGGGAAATGTTCGCTCGGCGGACGCGATTCTCGTTGGTCGCGAGAAGCTCGGCGCCGAACGCGTAGGTCCACACCTTCTGCCAGATCGGCGTCGATTCGCGGGTGACGAGGCCGTAGAGGCGGGTGGTGTAGCCCTGGAAGGCCTCGAAGTCGCGTTGGCCCGCCTCGAACTGGAGCAGCAGGGCGCGGTCGCGGCTGTTCCAGTTGTTGCGGCGGAAGCGGACGCTGAGATTCTGCTCGGCCGTCCCAGCGATCGCGGCCACCCGCAGCGACCCCTCCGGCGGGAAAAGGTTGCGATGCTCCCAGGCGGCCTCGAGCCTGATGCCGTAGCCGGTGCTGTCACCGGCATTTCCGTCGAGCGAGCGGGTCGGCCCGGCATCCTGGCGGACCAGGATGTTGACATATTCGCTGCCGTCAGGCGCCGTTTCGCCGGTTCGCACCGGCTCGGCGGAGACGCTGTCGAACAGCCGCGTCGCCACCATCGCCTCGCGAAGGTCGTCCACCTTGCGCCGGTCGTAAAGCTCGCCGCGCTCGAAGCGTGCGAGCACGTCGACATGCTCCGCGTCGAACGCGAGGTCGCCCTCGGTGGTGAAGCCGCCGAACGTCGCCCTGGGCCCCGGGTCGAGCGGCAGCGTGTAGGCGCCGATTTGCGTCTGGGGATCGAGCTCGATGTCCCTGAGGCCCATCTCGGGAAAGGGGTAGCCGTTCTGAGGCAGGCGAAGCAGGACGTTGGCTTCCGCCGCCTCGACCTGCTCGGCGATGATCGGCCGCCCGCTTTCCAGCGCCAGCGCCTGGCGCGCCAGGTCGGGCGGCACCGTCGCCGGGCCGGTGATGCGAATGTCACCGAACTTGTAGATCGGGCCCGGGGAGGCGGTGACGGTGACGCGAAGCGCCTCCGGATCGTCCGGCACCTGTTCGATCGCCGAGGCCGCGACCGCGTCGTAATAGCCTTCAGAGCGCAGGATGCGGACGATCAGCGCCTCATCCTCCTCGGCGCGGGCGGCGATCATGGCGCCGTTCACGGCTTCGCCGCGGGCATCCTCGAGCGCCGAAAGGTCACGAAAGCGGCCTTCGAGCCCGGTTTCTTCCATGCCTTCGACGACGACCGTGTAGCGAATCGGCGTCGGCTCGTCCGCGTCCTCCTCCTCGCCGGCGGCGACTTCCTGGACCGGTTCGGTGTCGACGGTGGACAGCGGCGGCAGCGGCTCGGCCAAAGCGGGATCGCCCAACGGCGTCTCCTCGACCGGCCCGGGAACGGGCGGGAAGGCGGGGGCGGCAGGGTCGATGGTTTCGAGCGGCTCGAGCGGCTCGATCAGCGCCGGATCGAGCGGCGGCAATTGCTCCTCGAACTCGGAATCCGGGACGATCGGCTGGTTCGCCTCGGGCTCGTTCTCACCGGGCGCCGTTGCGGCTCGCGGCTGGGCGGCAAGCGGCGTCGCGAGAACGCCGCCAGCAATCGCCGCCAGAAGAAGCTTGGCTTCCTTCAACCCCCCGCATGCCCCCGAATAAAACGCACCGAACCGTAACCGAAACACTTGAGAAGGAAAAAGGTTCAATTTCCGCCTTCTGCGCGCGCGGGGCCGCCGCGGATGACCGGCACAGCACCGTCGCCGACGACGGCGAAGCCGGACCAATAATAAGGGTGGGAGGTATCCGCCTGATCCATCAGCGCCAGCTGCGCCGCCCGCAGCGCGCCCGCGGTGCCCGTACCCGGCGGGGCGGTGAACAGACCGGCGATCAACCGCTGGGTCGCGTTGAAATCGGTGGGAACCGGCCAATGGCTGCCGACGACGATGCGCCCGCCGGCGCCGACGAAAGCGCGCACGAGACCGTCGAGCGAAAAGTCGCCGCTGCCGCTGATCCCGGCCGCTTCCGCCGCCGCCTGGCTGCCGTGCCCGGCCGTGTCGCATGCGGACAGGATGACGAGGTCAGCATCGAGCCGGAGGTCGAAGATCTCGGCGAAGGTGAGCAGCCCGTCGGACTGCGGACCGCCGAAACTGGTCAGCAGCGCCGGCTGGGCCGGGCAATCGGGCCGCGGGCCGCCGACTAGCCCATGAGTGGCGAAATGCAGCACCCGGAACCGGTTCAGGTCCGGCCGTTCCTTGATCGCGGTGTCGCTGAAGGCGCCGTCGGTGATCACTTCCGCCTCGCCGCCGGCGGAGGCAATGGCGCGCCGGGCGGTGAAGAGCTCGTCGGGAGAGATGGGCTGGTTCCAGGCCCGCAGGGGCCAGGCGCAGTCGGAGCCTGCCGCGGCTCCGCGCGTGCCGGCGCCGGCCGCGGCCAGCGGGTTGACCGGCTCGTTATGGCCGAAGCCGATATATTCTTCCGACGCGCGGGAGGCCGGAGCCTG
>DASZEO010000371.1:0-3941 GCA_035940755.1 Allosphingosinicella sp.
ATCATGTTCAACAACACCAATAGCGGCCACAGCCACATCGTCCTTCGGTTCGAGGGCAACCCTTCGGACGTGCGGGCGGGCGTCGAGCGGGTGTGGCGGGGAGTCACCACCGAAGTCCCCTTCACGGCCGACTTCAGCGACGACATCATGGCCGAGCTGTACGAGGCGGAGGACGCGCGCGCGAAGGCCTTCGCCGGCTTCGCCTTGCTGGCGATCGTCGTCGCCTGCCTGGGCTTGTTCGGGCTGGCGGCATTCACCGCCGAGCGGCGGACCAAGGAGATCGGCATCAGGAAGGTGCTGGGCGCGCGGACGCGGGACATCGTCCGGCTGCTCGCCTGGCAATTCTCGAAGCCGATCATCGTCGCCAACCTGATCGCCTGGCCGGTCGCCTATTGGCTGATGCGCGACTGGCTCAACACCTTCGACGCGCGGATCAGCCTGGGGCCGACGCCGTTCGTCGTCGCCGGGCTGCTGGCGCTGCTGATCGCGCTCGGCACCATCGCCGGCCACGCCATCAAGGTCGCGCGCGCCAATCCGATACATGCGCTGAGGTACGAATGAGCTCCAGGGAGACCGAGCATGTGGCGTAACTACCTGACGGTCGGGTTGCGATCGCTGCTGAAGAACCGCACCTACGCCTTCATCAACGTGTTCGGCCTTGCGGTTGGCCTTGCCGGCTGCCTGCTGCTGATCCTCTACGTCCGGTACGAGACCAGCTACGATGCCTGGCTTCCGGACAGCGATCAAATCTACCAGGTGCAGGCGACGTGGCACGAGGTCGGGCAGCCGATCTCGGCGTCGCAGTCGAGCCCGATGCCGCTGCGCGACGCCCTTGCCGGCGACTTCCCCCAGATCGAGGCGATCTCGATCGCCACGCCGAGCCGCCCCGCCGTGCTTCGCGACGGGCAGCCCATCTACGTCGAGGCGATGCGGGTCGATCCCGCCTTCTTCGACATCTTTCAGCTTCCTTTCCTGCGCGGTTCTCCGCGCCAGGCGCTGCCGAACGTCAACTCGGCGGTTCTGACGCAGAGCGAGGCGATCAGGCAGTTTGGCTCAATCGATGTTGTCGGGCGGACGATCACCACCACCACCAGCGGCGAGCGCCGCGACTACACCGTGACCGGCGTCATCGCAGACCTGCCGCGCAACAGCCACATGAAGTTCGACGCGCTGCTTCGCTTCGATCCGTCGCTCTACGCGGACACTCCGGAAATCTTCCAGAGCTGGGGGGCGATGGGCCAATATCATTATGTGAAGCTGCGGCCCGGCGCCGACGCCGCCGCGATGAACGCGGCGCTGCCGGATTGGGAGAAGCGCGTCATTCCGCCGCAGATGATCGATGGCCGCTCGGCATCCCAGGCCGACATCATGGACCTCGCGCTCGTCAACGTTCGCGACGTCCATCTCGGCGAGGCGCAGCTGCAGGCGATGACGCCCGGCAACGACCGGCGCACCGTCGCCACCTTCTCGACCGTCGCGGCGCTGATCCTCGTCATGGCGTGCATCAACTTCATCAACCTTTCGACCGCGCGCGCGGGGCAGAGGGCGCGGGAGGTGGCGCTCAGGAAGGTGCTCGGCGCCAACCGCAAGCAGCTGATCGTCCAGTTCCTCGGCGAGTCGGTGCTGCTGGCGACGCTGTCGATGTTGATCGCGCTGACACTGGCGGAGGTGTTCGCGCCGATCCTCGGCAATTATCTCGACGCCGACTTTCAGCTCCACTATTTCGGCGGCGACGGCATCATCCTCGTTGCCGTGTCCCTGATCGGTCTCGTCGGAGCGCTGGGCGGCCTTTATCCCGCCTTCTTCCTCGCGCGCTTCCAGCCGGCGCACGTGCTTCGAGCCAACAAGTCCTCGGCGGAGCCGCACGGCACCGGACGGCTGCGCAACCTGCTCGTCGTCGCTCAGTTCGCCATCGCGATCGGGCTGATCATCTGCACGGCCGTTGTTTATTCGCAGACGCGCTTCATCACCACCGTCGACCCCGGATATGAACAGGACGGTCTCATCCAGGTGAAAGGCGCCTGGCGGCTCCAGGAAGCCGGCAATTACGACGCGGCGCGGCGGCGGCTCGCCGCTGTTCCCGGAGTGGTCGCGGTCGGGCGGACCAACCTCGGCATTGCGGCCACAAACAAGTCGATCCAATCGGTCAACGCACCGGGCGGGGTCCAGGGCCTGAACGTCGGCGTGTACGGCGCCGATCCCGAATTCTTCCACGCGATGGGCATGCGGCTGCTCGCCGGCCGGCTGTTCGGGGAGCGGTTCGCCAACGACCGCGTCGTCCATCCTGAACCGGGAGCCCCCGGCGGCGCCTCGACGCTGGTCGGCCGCGGCCTCAACGTCGTCGTCAACCGCCGCGCCGCGCGGATGTTCGGCTTCCGAGAGCCGTCCGCGGCGCTCGGCCAGCAGGTGCGCACCAGCATCGGCGGCGGCAACGACATGGTTCCGTGCACGATCGTCGGCGTGGTCGAGGACACACGCATCCGAAGCGCCCGCGACGAGATCGAGCCGCTGATCTTCACCTACGATCCGGACAACATCACTCAGCTGATCGTCCGCTACCGCTCCAGCCGGCCGGCGCAGGTGATGGCCGGGCTCGAGCAGGGCTGGCGCCAGTTCATGCCCGACATTCCGTTCGATGCGGCCTTCGCCGAGGATCTGGTGGCCGAGCTCTACCAGCGCGACCGGACCCGCGCTGCGGTGTTCGCCGGGTTCGCGATCCTGGCCGTGATCATTTCCTGCCTCGGCCTGTTCGGCCTCGCCTCGTTCGCGGCGGCGCGGCGGACCAAGGAGATCGGCATCCGGAAGGTGCTCGGCGCACGGGTGCGCGACATCGTTAAGCTGCTGGTGTGGCAGTTCACCAAGCCTGTGGTGGTGGCGAACCTGATCGCCTGGCCGATCGCGTGGTGGGTGATGCGCGACTGGCTGAACACGTTCGACGTGCGGGTCGATCTGGGGCCGACGCCGTTCGCGCTCGCCGGCCTGCTCGCGCTCGGCATCGCTATCGGCACGATCGCGGGCCACGCCATTCGCGTCGCCCGGATGAACCCGATCAACGCGTTGAGGTACGAATAGAAGCGGAGCGTGCACTCTGGAGGAGGCAGGTCATGTTGCCCAACTTTCTGACGGTGGGACTGAGGACTTTGCGGCGCGATCCGCTGTTCACCGCGATCAACCTGTTCGGCCTCGCCATCGGCCTCGCCGGATGCCTCCTGATCATCCTCTTCATCCGCTACGAGCTCAGCTTCGACGCCTGGCTGCCGGACGCGGATCGGATCTATCAGGTGCAGCGCATCGAGACGACCGGCTCCAATGTCGGCAAACGCTACGCCCAGACGGCGTTCGTCGCGGCGACGGCGATGCCGCCGCAATTCCCGGAGATAGAGGCAGCGACTGGGCTCGTCGGCGTCGCCGGCATATTTCGTAAAGGTGGGGAGCTCGTCGATATCGACGACGTCTACGGGACCGACGCAAACTTCCTCAACGTGCTTCGCCTGCCGCTCGCCGCCGGCAATCCCAGCACCGCTCTTTCCGAGGTCGGCAACCTCGTCCTTACCGAAAGCGCCGCGCGGCGGCTGTTCGGGCGCACCGACGTCGTCGGCCGCACCGTCACCCGAGTCAGCTCCGACGGCGACATGGCCGTGCGGGTGACCGGCGTGCTTCGCGACTTGCCGGCCAATTCGCACCTGCGCATCGGCGCGCTCTTCCGCCCCAACGTGTCACGCCCGACGGGAACGGAGGTGTTCACCAAGTGGAACTGGGTGTCCGGGTGGGTCTATGCCCGCCTTCGCCCCGGTGCCGATGTCGCCGCCATGAACGATCGCATGCCGGCGGTGCTGCGCCGAATCGTCCCGGAGAGCGAGCGCGACGATTCGGCCCGCGACGGCCTCGGCTTCACGCAGGCGCTGATGACCGTCCGCGCGATCAACACCGCAAGCATCGAT
>DASZEO010000372.1:0-9951 GCA_035940755.1 Allosphingosinicella sp.
GCCGAAGACGCTGCCGAGGAAGCCGCCAAGGCAGCGGAGGATGCGGCGGAGGAGCAGGCCCAGGCCGAGCAGGAAGCGGCCGAGGACGCCGCGGATGCCGCCCACGACGCCGAGCGAATGGCCGGTGCAGCGGGGCTGCGCGAGATCGCCGCCCCCGAGCGCCCGGAGCTCGACCGCGAAGGCTATCCGGTGCGCCGCGGCGAAGTCGTGGGCCTGGACCTGCCTTCCCACACCCGCGAGGCCGCGCTCGCGCGCGGCTTCACCGTCGTGGAATCGACGCGGCTCGAGGCGATCGATGCCGTCGTCACCCGCCTGGCCGCGCCGGCGGGCATGAGCGCCAACGAGGCGCTCGCCGCGCTTCGGGCCATCGATCCCGCCGCAACTGTGGACGTCGCCCATTATTATGGCCTCCATTACGGCACGTCGGGCGGCCGCTCGGCGCGTGTCGGCCTTGCCGTGACCGCCGGCTCGTCGGGGCGGCGCGGGCCGCCGGTCCGGGTCGGCATGATCGATACCGGAGTCGCGGCTCATCCGGCGCTGAACGGAGTGACCGTTGAGGCGCGCGAATTCACGCCCGCCGCCGCTGCCGACACCGGCCACGGCACCGCCGTCGCTTCGCTGCTGGCGCGCGACGGCGCCACCCAGATTGTCGCGGCCAACGTCTTTCGCGGCGATGCCACCCGGCATTTCACGTCGGCCGACGCGATCATCCGCGGCCTCGCCTGGCTTTCCGAAGCCGACGTTCCGGTGATCAACATCAGCCTCGCCGGCCCGCGCAACCTCATCCTCGACCGCCTCATCGCCCGCGTCGTGGCCAGGGGGCATATCGTCGTCGCGGCGGCCGGCAATGGCGGCCCGGCCGCGCCGCCGGCTTATCCGGCCGCGCTGCCCAACGTCGTGGCCGTCACGGCGGTCGACTCGCGCAACCGGGTCTACCGCTACGCCAATCGCGGGGCCTATGTGCTGGTCGCCGCGCGCGGAGTGGCGGTTCCGGCCGCCGCCCCCGGAGGACGCCTCGGCGCCTATACCGGAACGTCCTTCGCCGCACCGCACGTTGCGGCGGTGCTCGCCCGCTGCGCGCGTCGCGTGCGGCCGTCGAACTCGGCATGCGTGGCGAACATGGCGCGCCAGGCGGTCGACCTCGGCGACCCCGGCCGCGACCCGGTCTACGGGCTCGGCCTGATCCGCTGACAAAGGAACGCCCCCGCGATCGGGGGATCGCGAGGGCGCCCGCAGGCGACTTTGGAGTGGTCAGAAAATGAAGTCGCTCGCGGTAAGCTGCGAGGCCGAGACGTTGAGCACGGTGACGAAGCCGCCGTCCCAGCTGACGATGGCGTTGCCGCTGCCGTCATTGTGGATGGCGAGCGCGCCGAAGGTCTCGTCGCCTTCGAACTCGATCTCGATCTTGTCGAGGCCGTCCTGGAAGTCGGTGATGACGTCGCGCCCGTTATTGGGCTCCTCGAACTCGAAAATGTCCGCTCCGCCGCCGCCGGTCAGCCGGTCGTTGCCGGTGCCGCCTTCGAGGATGTCGCGGCCGAGCCCGCCGTTCAGGATGTCGTCGCCCGATTCGCCTTCGAGGATATCGTTGCCGGCCCCGCCGGCGAGGCGGTCGGCGCCCGAGCCGCCGTCGAGCTTGTCGTTGCCGCCGCCGCCGGACAGGACGTCGTTGCCGCCCTTGCCTTCGATGCGGTCGTCGCCGGCGGTGCCGTTGATAGTGTCGGCACGGAAGGTGCCTTCGAGTCTTGCCATGTCGGGATCTCCTTGAGGTTGCGCTGAAAACCACCCCGACAACGGGACGAAATCCCGCTTATTCCCGGCCGCGCAAATTTTTACATCGAGCGAGATTCCTGGTCGTTCCCGGATGGGGTTTGGAAGAACGCGGCCGCGCACGACACTGCGGCGATGTGCATGGTCAGGGGCGATTGGAGGGCAGCAGCAGGCTGGCGTCGCCGTAGCTGTAGAAGCGGTAGCCCGACGCGATGGCGTGACGGTAAGCGGCGTGCATCGTCTCGAGCCCCATTAGCGCCGAGACCAGCATGAACAGGGTGGAGCGCGGCAGGTGGAAGTTGGTGAGGAGGCCGTCGACGGCGCGGAAGCGGTAGCCCGGCGTGATGAAGATCGCGGTGTCGCCCTCGAACGCCCGAAGCCGGCCGTCCGCGCCCGCGGCGCTTTCGAGCAGGCGAAGCGAGGTGGTGCCGACCGCGATCACCCGACCGCCGCCGCTTCGCACGGCGTTAAGGCGGGCCGCCGTCTCGACTGAGATCCGCCCCCATTCGCTGTGCATGACGTGCGCCTCGGTGTCCTCGGCCTTGACGGGAAGGAAGGTGCCGGCGCCGACGTGGAGCGTCAGCGTCTCGTGGCCGATTCCCGCCGCCTCGAGGTTCGCCATCAGCCGCGGCGTGAAATGGAGCGCCGCCGTCGGCGCCGCAACCGCCCCTTCCTCCCGTGCGAACATGGTCTGGTAGTCGTCGCGATCCTTCGCGTCGGTCTCGCGGCGGCCGGCGATGTAGGGCGGAAGCGGCATCCTGCCGGCACGCTCCAGCAGGCGCTCGACCGGCTCCTCGCCCTCGAAGCGCAGCAGTGCCGAGCCGTCCGCTGCCCTCTCCGCCGCGATTGCGCTGACGCCCTTGCCGAAGTCGATCGGGTCGCCGTCGCGCACCCGCCGGGCGTTGCGCAAGAACGCGCGCCATTCGCGAGGCCCCTCGCGCTTGTGTAAGGTCGCGCCGATCCGCGTGTCGCCGCGCCGGCCTTCGAGCTGGGCAGGAATGACCCTCGTGTCGTTGAACACCAGCACGTCGCCCGGGCGAAGCAGCTTCGGCAGCTCGGCGACGCTGTGATCGGAGCGCTCGTCGCCCTCGACCTTGAGCAGGCGAGCGGCGTCGCGCGGGGATGCCGGCCGAAGGGCGATCCGCTCGGGCGGCAGCTCGAAATCGAAAAGCTCGACTCGCACCTTAGTGCGGCGGGCGGCCCCTGTCGGGTCCCCGCACCGGCTCCAGGGTCCGCGGCGGCGGCGGCGCCTCGGGGACGGCCGGCCCGGCGCCGCGCGAGATGGTCGGGACACCCGCGGGCGGGGCCGAAGCCGCGGCGGCCGCTGCGGCCATTTGCGCGGCGGCGGCGCGAAGCTCCTCGGCGCTCATCGGCGGCACGTTGTCGGATGCGATCGAGGCGCGAACGATGCGGCTCGGGGTCACCGGCGGCTCACCGCGCTCGAGCGCGTCGACGAAGTTCATCCCGCTGATGACGCGGCCGAAGACGGTGTAATTGTGGTCGAGGCTGAAGCGCGGCGCGAGCATGATGTAGAACTGGCTGTTGGCGCTGTTCGGGTCCTCGGCCCGGGCCATCGCGACCGCGCCGCGAAGGTGCGGAAGGCCGTGGATCTCGGCCGCGAGGTTGGGGAGGTCCGAGCCGCCGGTGCCGGTGCCGGTCGGGTCGCCGCCCTGGGCCATGAAGCCTTCGATGACCCGGTGGAAGGTGAGGCCGTTGTAGAAGCCGCGGCGGGTGAGCGTCTTGATCCGCTCGACATGGGCCGGCGCGGCGTCGGGGCGGAGCTGGATGGCGACCCGGCCGCCGGTCGAGAGGTCGAGAAGCCAGGTATTCTCAGGGTCGGGTGCGGGCGGCGCGCCCGGCGCGGGAACCTGAGCGGCCAGCGCGGCAGCCATGAACATGCCGACCAAAGCGGCGAGAAAAGACAATAGACGCATTCGCTTACCCCATGCTCCCCTGCATTTGGCGCTTGTAGGGCGGCGCGGGCTGCGCCTCAAGCGCGATCAGCGCCGCCGCGTATCGCCTCGACCCGGGCGCGCACCTCCGCGGCGACGGTGGCGGTCACAAACTTGGTGATGTCGCCGCCATAAAGGGCAATCTCCTTGACCAGCCGCGAGGCGATCGGCTGGAGCGAGACGTCGGCCATCAAGAACACGGTCTCGATCTTGTCGTTCAGCTGCTGGTTCATCCCCGCCATCTGAAACTCATATTCGAAATCGGCGACGGCGCGCAGGCCGCGGACGATCATCGTCGCGCCTTCGCGCTCGGCGAAGTCCATCAGGAGCGAATCGAACGACACGATGCGAACGTCGCCGGGAAGGCCGCGAGTCTCGCGCTCGACCATGGCCAGCCGCTCCGGAAGCGTGAACATCGGCGACTTGGACGGGTTGGTGGTGACTCCGATCACCAGCCGGTCCACGAGGTGCGCGGCGCGGCGGATGATGTCCATGTGCCCGAGCGTTATCGGGTCGAAGGTGCCCGGATAGACGCCTGTCCTCATCCTCCCCCCTTAGCGGCGTTAGTGGTCCCGCTCCACCATGAACCGAGCGAGCGCGCGCAGCATGTCCGCCTCCTCGCCGAACGCGCGCAGATGTTCGACCGCCTGGTCGACGAGCACCTGCGCCTGCCGCCGCGCGCGCTCCGGCCCGAGCAGCGAGACGAACGTCTCCTTGCCGGCGCTGCTGTCCTTACCGACGCGCTTGCCGGCCTTCTCCTCGCTGCCTTCATGATCGAGCAGGTCGTCGGCGATCTGGAAAGCAAGGCCGATGTCGCGCGCATAGCCGCGAAGGCTGGTGCGCCCCTCCGGCAGCACCCGGCCCATGATTGCCGAGGCTTCGAGCGTCCAGCCGATCAGAGCGCCCGTCTTCAGCTGCTGGAGCCGGGTGACGGCGGCGAGGTCGAGGATCATGCCCTCGGCGCTCAGATCCATCATCTGCCCACCGGCCATTCCGGCGGGACCGGCGGCGCGGGCAAGCTCAAGCACGAGCTCGGCCCTGACGAACGGATCCTCGTGAGTAGCCTCGTCGGCCAGCACCTCGAACGCCAGAGCGTGCAGCGAGTCGCCGGCCAGGATGGCGGTGGATTCGTCGAACGCCCGGTGAAGCGTCGGCTTGCCGCGCCGAAGGTCGTCATTGTCCATCGACGGCAAATCGTCGTGGATGAGCGAATAAACGTGGATGCACTCGGCCGCGAGGGCCACCCGAAGCGAGCGTTGACGAGCGACCTTGAACAGGTCGCATGCGGCCACGACCAGCAGCGGGCGCAGGCGCTTGCCGGCACCGATCGCCGAATAACGCATCGCCTCGTAAAGCCGCGCACGAGCGTCGCCGGGCACCCGAAGCAACCGGTCGAGCTCGCCATCTATCTCGGCGCTGACCCGGGCGAGCGCGGAGTCGAGATTGACCAGCTGCCCGCCCACTCTCCCTCAGTCGCCGCCGAACGGCGCGGTCCCGGCAGGCGCGCCGTCGCGGCCGAACTGGATCTGCTCGATCTTCGCCTGCGCCGCCTGAAGGCGAGCCTCGCATTGCTGTTTGAGCCGGTCGCCTTCGCCGTAAAGGGCGATCGCCTCGTCGAGCGACGCCTCGCCGCTCTCGAGGCGCCGGACGATCTCCTCGAGCCGCTTCAGCGCCGCTTCGAAGGAGAGATCGGTCACGTCTTGGGCTTGTTCGCTCATCGGCAAAGCATTGATCCCGCGCGTCGCGGGGGTCAAGCCGACGCGGCTTGTGCGTACCAGTAGACGCCGTTCCGAACATCTCGCGTCGCCCGCCCCTCCACCTCGAGCCGGCGCAGGTGCGCGAGCGCCTCGCCGGTGGCTAGGCCGAACGAGGCGTCCTCGATCTTGCGGCCGAACAGGATGCCGAAGCAGTCCACCGCCCGCCGCGGCTCGGCCAGGTGACCGTGGAGCGCATCGAGCCGCCCGCGATGGCCCTGCGCCAGCGCGTCCAGCCTCGCGTGAAGGCCGGTGAACGGCTCCCCATGCGAGGGGAGGACGAGGAGGTCGTCGGGCAGCGTCCGCAGCTTGGCTATCGAGGCCAGCCACTCGCCGAGCGGGTCCGCCTCCGGCTCGCTGAGGCTGAGCGATACATTGGACGTTATCCTCGGCAAAACCTGATCGCCGGCGATCATCACCTTGCCTGCATCATCGACGAGGCAGGCATGTTCGGGCGAATGGCCGCTGCCGACGACGATCCGCCAGTTGCGGCGGCCGACGCTCAGGACGTCGGCCTCTTGCATGCGGACGAAGCTGACCGGCACCGCGCTGACGACCGAGGCGAAGCGGCCCCATCCCTTCTCCGCCTCCGCCGCGATCCGCTCCTCGCTCCAGCCGGCGGCGCGCCAGTAAGCGAGCGCCTCGGGCGGCGGCTCGTCGCGCACGTCCGCGGTCAGCATCCGAGCGAACAGCCATTCGCCACGGGTCATCCACAAGGCGACGCCGAAGCGGCGAGCGAGCCAGCCGGCGAGGCCGAGATGGTCGGGATGGAAATGGGTGAGGATCAGCCTCGTGACTGTCTTCCCCGCCAGCGGCCCGGCGAACAGCGCCTCCCAGGCTTCCCGCGCCGGCGGGATGTCGAGGCCGCTGTCGATCAAGGCGATGCCGTCCCCGTCGTCGAGGACCCACAGGTTGATGTGGTTCAGCGAGCCCGGCACCGGCGACCTCGTCCAGCCGATGCCGTCGGCAAGCTCGATCAGGGTGCCATGGTCCGGCCCGGTGCGGCCGAACGGATAGGTCAGTCCGCGGTGGCTGTAGGCGGATTGCGCCAGCGACTGGTCGGGCGAGGCCGCCTCGACCGAGTTCGGCAGCGGCGGTTCAGCTGCGGAACGGGTCGACAAAGTCCTGGCCGGCCGGAGCCCCTGCGTCTTCGCCCGAAGCCTCGGCCGCATGCGCCGCCTCGGCCTCGCGTGCCGCCGCCTCGCGCTCGGCGCGCAGCTCCTCGATCAGCGCCTCGCGGTCGCGCTCGATGAAGGCGTCGCTGCGGACGGCCTCGGTCCCGGCCAGCTTGGCGGCCCGCGCCACGGCCGCGTCCAGCTCGCGCTGCGTCGTCAGACCAAGCGTCACCGGGTCCTTCGGCTGGATGTTCGAGATGTTCCAGTGGCTGCGGTCGCGGAGCGCCTGGATCGTCGTGCGGGTCGTGCCGATGAGCTTGCCGATCTGCCCGTCCGACAGCTCGGGATGGTTGCGGATCAGCCAGGCGACGCCGTCAGGCTTGTCCTGCCGCTTCGAGACGGGCGTGTAGCGCGGGCCCTTGGTTCGGACCGCCTTGTCCGGCTCGCGGTGCATCTGCAGCCGGTAGGAAGGATCCGCTTGGCCGCGGTCGATCTCCTCCATCGTCAGCTCCCCGGAGCGGAGCGGATCGCGACCTGTCAGCTTGGTCGCGGCGGTGTCGTCGGCGATCGCCTGCACTTCCAGGATGTGCAGCCCGCAAAACTCTGCGATCTGCTGGAACGTCAGCGACGTGTTGTCGACCAGCCAGCTTGCGGTCGCGTGCGGCATGAGCGGCTGAGCCACTTGCTTGTCCTCCAGAAACGATAAGGGCCGCCCCTCTCGGAGCGGCCGGCTTCGCCCCGGGATGTAAGCCTCGCGGGACGGGGACGCAAGCCAAAGCTTGCCCGGCGGCGCCTCACAGGCACCCCTTGTTGCCTTGGCGGAAGCGGCAACCTATGCCGCTGCGGAGGAAGACTTTCGGATGATCCTGATCGCCCTGGCGCTGAACGCGAGCGAGCTGCCGGTCCAGCCGATGACGGTCGAGGTCGTGCGCGACCCGATCACCGACGGCATTCGCGCTTCGGCTACGCTGCGCGAGGACGGCAACCGCCTCGTGGTCAGCTGCCAGCCGCACGAATATCACGGCCCGCGCATCACCTTCCATTCGCGCCGGTGGCTTCAGCGCGGCTATTTCTTCAGCGGGCAGCGGCCGGTCACCTTCCGCTTCGACAACCAACGGCCGGCGCGGATGTTCTGGGAGATAGATGACCGCAGCGCGACGCTCGACGGCGACCGGCGCGTCGCCTATTTCCTGAACGGCCTGTTCGTCTCGGAGCGGCTGGTGATCCGCACCCGCGACGTCGAAAAGCGGCGCTTCGACATGATCTTCCACCTGCGGGACGTACGGCCGGCTGTCGAACAGGCGCTGAGGGCCTGCTCGGGAGCGCCGGCGGCGGGCTGAGGCGGGTGGCTGGGACCGACGCCCCGGCCGGCGCCGCCATCGCGGTCGAAGAATCCGACGCTGCCGTAGAGACGGCGCCGCCGAGGCCCGGCGACACGCGCATCAGCGTATCGGAGGGCTTCAGCGACTGGCTCGCGCGCGCGCGCTGCAGCCTCGCCTTTACCTCCTACCAGACCGGGCAGCTCTTCCTGGTCGGGCGGCTGCCGGACGGCCGGGTCTCGTTCCATCAGCAGAATTACAACCGGGCCATGGGCCTCCACGCCTCGGCCCAGCGCCTCTATCTGGGCGCCCGCTACCAGATCTGGCGGCTCGAAAACGTGCTTGCCCCCAATGAGCGCGCCAATGGAGGTTTCGACCGGCTGTACGTGCCGCGCAATGCCCAGACCACCGGTGATGTCGACCTCCACGAGCTCGGTGTCGACCGGAGCGGGCGGGTCATCTTCGTCAACACGCGCTTCAGCTGCCTCGCGACCCTCAGCCTGACCCGCGGCTTCAAGCCGGTGTGGAAGCCCGATTTCATCTCCAGGCTCGCCGCCGAAGATCGCTGCCACCTCAACGGCTTGGCGATGGACGGCGGCGTTCCGGCGTTTGTGACGGCGGTGAGCCGCTCCGACGCGGCGGGTGGCTGGCGCGAGCATCGACGCGAAGGCGGCATTCTCATCGACGTGCAGACGGACCGGGTGGCGGCGGAGGGATTGTCGATGCCGCACAGCCCGCGCCTCGGGCGCGGCGGCCTATGGCTGCTCGAATCCGGGCGCGGCAGACTCGTGCGGGTCGACCCCGAGGACGGAGCGAAGGAGGATTTGGCCTTCTGCCCCGGCTTCCTGCGCGGCCTGGCGCTCCACGGTGATTACGCGGTGATCACCCAGTCGCTGCCGCGGGACGGCGCCTTCAGCGGCCTTCCGCTCCAGGACGAGCTCACCGCGCGCGGGACGGAGCCCTGGTGCGGCGTCTCCATCCTCGATCTCGGCTCAGGCGGAGCGATCGAATGGATCCGGCTGGACGGCGCCATCAAGGAATTGTTCGACGTAGCGATCGTCCCGGACACCCTTTGTCCGATGGCGCTTGGCGTCGGCTCCAACGACATCCAGAGCCTGATCAGCTTCGAGGAGGCGTTCGCGCCGCTGATCCCGCCCGGCTGAGGCCGTCAGGCCGCACGGGGCGCGGACCGCGCCAGCTTGGCCGTAAGGCAGCGGCCGACCGCGTGGTGGTGCCAAAGAGAGACCAGCAGAAGCAGGTTCAGCAGGACGGTTTCGGCAAGGAAGAAGTAGAGCGGCGAGCCGAGCGCCATGCTCAGCCCGAGGATGATCGTGCGCGGATTGGCGCCGACCGCCTGTTGCAGGAGCAGCGAGCGCCGCGAAGCCCGCCGCACCGTCCGCCGGATGAACGCGATCCGGCGAGGATCGCCCGCCGCGCGCTCGATCGCCTCATCGACGGCCGCCGAACGAGGGTTCATCCAGCTCGCCACCAAAAGATAGGCTCGCCCCAGCCAGCCGAACGTGAGCATTCCCCAGCTGCCGCCCTGGAACACGGCGTCGCCGGCCGCCTTCGCGTGCTTGATCCAGGGGATGCCATAGGCCCACCAGAGATAGGAGCGCCGCTGGGTCTCCGCATGGTTGGTCTGGAGGGCGTGCGAAGCGGCCGCTGCGAAGCCGAACGGCCAGGCGATCAGGCCGATCCGGTCATCCAGCACCGCGGCCAGCCCGACGTAGAGCAAGGAGTGCCCGGCATAGTCGCAGGCGCCGTCGACCATTTCTCCCAAGGGGCTGGCCTTGCCGGTGAGACGAGCAAGGTCGCCGTCGGCACCGTCGACGACGTGCCAGAGCATATGGAGGGACAGCCCGGCGATCACGCCGGCGGGCCAGCTCAGCTGCGTATAGGCCCAGGCGGCGGCCCAGATGCACAGCGCTCCCGCCACGGAGACCCCGTTGGGCGTCGCCGGTGTCGGGGCCAGCAGCCGCGCCAGGCGGGCGGCGAGCGGGTGATACACGAACAGATTGAGCGGGTCCTCGAGCTCGCGGGG
>DASZEO010000373.1:0-3881 GCA_035940755.1 Allosphingosinicella sp.
CATGATCTATGAGGGCAAGGCCAAGATCCTTTACGAGGGGCCGGAGCCGGGGACCCTGATCCAGTATTTCAAGGACGACGCGACCGCCTTCAACGCCCAGAAGCGCGGCACGATCAGCGGCAAGGGCGTGCTCAACAACCGCATCTCCGAGCACATCTTCACTTTGCTCGCGGGCATCGGCATCCCCACGCATTTCGTGCGCCGCCTCAACATGCGCGAACAGCTGATCCGCCAAGTCGAGATCGTCCCGATTGAGGTGGTGGTCCGCAACGTCGCCGCCGGCACGCTGTCGCAGCGGCTCGGAATCGAGGAGGGCACCCAGCTTCCCCGCACCATCATCGAATATTATTACAAGGACGACGCGCTCGGCGATCCGATGATCGCGGACGAGCATATCGCCTGCTTCGGGTGGGCGACGCAGGAGGAGATGAACGACATCGCCGACATGGCGATCCGGATCAACGACTTCATGTGCGGCCTGTTCGCCGGCCTCGGCATCCGGCTGGTCGACTTCAAGCTCGAGTTCGGCCGTCTGTGGGAGAACGACTTCAGCCGGATCATCCTGGCCGACGAGATCAGCCCCGACGGCTGCCGGCTGTGGGACATGAGCTCGGGCGAGAAGCTCGACAAGGACCGGTTCCGCCGCGACCTGGGCGGCGAGGCCGAAGCCTACCAGGAGGTGGCGCGGCGTCTGGGCCTCCTCAAGGAAGGCGAGGCCAACATGGTGCTCGACATGGAGCAGCACCGCCAGAAGCGGGGCAAGTAGCCGCGCTAAACGGGTTAGCGGGCCGGTTCGATCACCACTTCCGTTTTCAGCGAATTGGCGATGAAGCAGCGCTCATGCGCTTCGTGGTGGAGGCGGGCCAGCTCCTCCTCGGCGGGCTGGCGGCCGGCGAAGGCGATTTGCGGCCGAAGCGTGATGCGGGTCAGCGCCATCCGACCCGGCGCGATCCGGCCCATCTCCCCCTCGGCGGCGTCCGCGTAGCTCGCGACGTCGAGGCCCGCGCGGCGGGCGAGGTCGAGGAACCACAGCATGTGGCAGGACGCGGTCGCGGCGACCAGCGCCTCCTCGGGATCGACTCCGGCCGGATCGGACATCGGCGCCGGCACCACATCGGGCGAGGAGGAGGCGGTGACGATGGCGCCGCCGTCGAAGCGCAGCTCGTGGCGGCGGCTGTAGCGACCCGAGGTGAACTCCCCGTCCGACCGCCAGCTGAGTTGCGCGACATGCTTGCTCAAGGTCGGCCTCCTGTCCGGCGACCCGCTATCGCCGGCGCTCGGCAGGATCAAGCGTCGCCGCGCGGGGGGGTTAGGGGTCCCGGTCCGCCTCGATCGGGCTGACTCCGCCGGGCGGGCGGCTGTCGATGTTGCGGGCCCCGGTGCGGGCGCCGCCCATTCCGCCAGGGCTGCCGGGATCGGCCGCCGCCGGCTCCGAGCCGCCGCCTTCGCTGGTGGCGCGGCCGCTCTGCGCCGGTCCGCCGCCGGTGCCGGCCGGACCGCTGCCGCCGCCGATCGCTTCGTCAGCCGCGTCGTCGCCGCCGGCCAGGCTGCCGCCGCCCCCGCCGTCCCGGTCCAAAGCATCCGCGCCTTCGGCGGTCGCTTCGGTTGCGCCGGTTCCGCCGGTGCCGCCGTCGGTTCCGCTGCCGATTGCGGGCTTGGTTTCGTCGGTGGCCATGGGGTCGCTCCTCGTTGGCGTTTAGGGGCCAACGCCGCCCGGAGCGCGGCGTTCCTGCACGCGAGGGAGCCTCGGCTGGAGCCACAAAGAAATGGGGGCTGGCGTTGCCGCCAGCCCCCACTGTCCCGCTGCGGATGGACGCCAAGCCTGGAAGGCGAGGCAGTCCGCTTTGGGCGGTTTCGAGGAAAGGGCGCGAGCCGGGGGCTCGGCGGCCGATCCTCCGGAGTCCTTCCGGCGCCTGAAGCGCCTTCCGGTTTCCCCGGCTGGCTCCCCGTCAGGGCCGAAGCCCTGGCGGTTCGCCGCTCGGCAGATCCGAAAAACCGTGAGGCTTTCCGGCTCCCGCCGTCGCGTCACCGCAAGCCAAGGCCTCGGATCCGCTTCGGCAGGATCCCGAACGGCCGAAGCCGCCGGGTTCCGCCGGACAGGCCGGGGCCGAAGCCCATGCCTGCCGCTTCGCAGCTCCCGGGCCGAGACCCGGTCCTGCCCGACAGCGAGAAAGCCGAAGCTCCCTTGCCGCCGGTGGCAGTGCGCGGACTTTCGTCTCGCTTCTGCCGGGCAGTTCGCCGGACCGAGATCCGGCTTCCTGCCTTTGCGGTTCCCGGCCGAAGCCGGAAACCTGTTGGGCGCTTAACGAAACCTGCCGCTTTCGCATCCGCTAAAGGGCAAGCCCGATGCTTCCGCCTGGCGGCGGCTTCGTCAGCCGCCCTGCCTTCGCTCCTCGACCTCGCTGCCTGGTGGGACAGGAATGCCGCCTCGCTCCGGCTGTGGCTGGGAAGGCTTTCGACCGTTGCCGGTCGACCGTCTCGGCCACGGACTGAAGCTGTCATGGAAAAGCGATTCGCCCAAGCCGAATCGTGCTGTGGATAATGAGGATAGTGGGCATAAGTGGGACAGCTTTGCCGGCTCGAATCGGGGATGGTTTCGCGGGTTCACGGCCGAAGCGGCGGCTTGCGGCAACAGCCCCGCGCGCATAAAGGGGCGCCATTCCTCTGAGACCAAGGCTCGGCCGTCCGGCCGTGCATCTGCGGAAGGTTTGTGGGCGGCATGGACAATCGCTTCAACACGATTGCGGGCTGGGTGCTCGGCGGCGGTATCGTGCTGCTCGGCGCCTCGCTGGTCACGGGCGAATATTGGAAGTCTGAGCGGCCGGAGAAGATGGGCTACCCCATCGCCGGGGTCGTCGAGGAAGGCGAAGGCGGCGGCGAAGAGGCCGAACCGCCGATCGCCGCGCTGCTCCAGACGGCCGACGCCACCGCCGGCGAAGCCTCGTTCCGCAAGTGCGGGGCGTGCCATAACGCGGCCCAGGGCGGCCCTAACCAGCTTGGGCCCAACCTTTGGGCCACCGTCGGCGCCAACATCGCTCACGTCCCCGGCTTCGCTTATTCCGAGGCTCTTCGCTCCCACGGCGGCCAGTGGACGTTCGAGAACCTCAACGAATGGCTGCGCTCGCCGCGCACCTTCGCCCCGAACACCAAGATGACCTTCGCCGGCCTCAGCGACCCGCAGGAGCGGGCGAACGTAATCGCCTATCTGAACCGGCAGGGGAGCAACCTGCCGCTGCCGCCGCCGCCGGCGGCCGACAGCCCCGCCGAAGCGGCGGCCGAGCAGTCGGCGCAGAACGCCCAGGGCGACCTGGCCGCGCCTCAGCCCGAGCTCAACGCCGCGACGACGCCGCGGACCGAGGGCACCGTCAAAGGCCCCGGAGCGCCCGACACTTCGGGCCGCGCGGCGCAGCGGCCCGGCGGGCATTAATCAGCTTTCGCAGCCGAGTTCGGCAGCGACCGACGCATAGTGGCGGCAGACGCTCGCCCAGGCCTGTTCGGCCGTTTCGCAGAAGGTGAATAGATCGAGGTCTTCGTGAGCGATCACGCCTTCCTCGGCGAGCGCCGGAAAGTCCACGACACGCCGCCAATATTCCTCGCCGAAAAACAGCACGGGGAGCGGCTTGATCTTGCCCGTCTGCACCAAGGTCAGCAGCTCGAACGCCTCGTCCATCGTGCCGAAGCCGCCGGGAAAGATCGCCACCGCGCGGGCGCGAAGCAGGAAATGCATCTTCCGGAGCGCAAAATAATGGAAGCGGAAGCTGAGCTCCGGCGTCACATACTGGTTCGGCATCTGCTCGTGCGGCAGGACGATGTTGAGGCCGATCGAATTGCGCCCTTCGTCGGCGGCGCCGCGGTTCGCCGCCTCCATGATCGCGGGGCCG
>DASZEO010000374.1:0-2062 GCA_035940755.1 Allosphingosinicella sp.
CAGCAGCCGCTCGCCCGGCACGAGCCGGTTGTGGAATCCCCAGCGCTCGCCTTCCTCCGCGCTCATCACGCGGCCGGTGAACAAGAGCTCGGAGGCGCGGCCATGGCCGATGATCCGCGGCAGGATCGCGCAGGCGCCCATGTCGCAGCCGGCGAGGCCGACGCGGGTGAACAGGAAGGCGGTCTTCGTCTCCGGCGTCGCCAGGCGCATGTCCGACGCCATCGCGAGGATGGCCCCAGCGCCGACGCACACTCCGTCCAGCGCCGCGACGATCGGCTGCGGGCAGCCGCGCATCGCCTTGACGAGATCGCCGGTCATCCGCGTGAACTCGAGCAGGCCCGGCATCTCCCGCTCGGTCAGCGGCCCGATGATCTCGTGGACATCGCCCCCGGAGCTGAAATTGCCGCCCGCCCCGGCGATCACCACCGCCTTCACGGCCTTCGCGTAGACGAGGGCCCGGAAGGTGTCGCGCAGCTCGGCATAGGATTCGAACGTGAGCGGGTTCTTCCGCTCCGGGCGGTTGAGCGTGACGGTCGCCACGCCTTGCGCGAAGTCCCACCTGAAGTGGACGGGCTGGAAGTCAGCGGGGTTCATGGGTCCTTCTTCCTTGCAGCGCCCTGGGCGATCGACAGCTTCAGCACCCCGAGCGCCACGTAGAGCCGCTCGCGCTGGGTGAAGTTCAGGTCACCGAGCAGCCGGTCGATCCACTCGTTATGCGCGCCGGCGAGGGTGGCGAACTGGCGGCGGCCCTCCCCGGTCATGCGCACGAACGAAGAGCGGCGGTCGCCGGGGGCTTTCCGGATCTCGACGAGGCCGTCGCGGACCAGCTTCTGGACCAGCTGCGTGACGTTCCCGTTCGACACCAGCAGCGCCTGGGACAGCGCGCCCATGCTCATCTCCCCGTGCCGGTCGAGCGCTGCCAGCACGTCGAAGCGCGGCAGAGTCACGCCGCGTTCGGCGAAGCGGCGCTGAAGCTCCTTCTCGATCGCCATCGTGCAGCTCAGCAGGCGCAGCCAGACGCGCACGCTCGATCGGTCGCCGAGCGCCCCGTCATGTTTCTCGCGGATGGCGACGACGTGCTTCACGTCACTTCGCCTCCCGCAACGGCGATCGCCTGCCCGGTGATAGAGCGGCTTTCCGGCAGGCAGAGCCACAGCACGGCAGCGGCAACCTCCTGCGGAGTCACAAGCCGGCCCTGCGGGTTGAACTGCGCCAGCTGCGCGCGGGCCTCGTCGCGGCTGCGGCCGGTCTTCGCCTCGATCTTCGCGGCGGCCTGGGCGACCATGTCGGTGTCGGTGAAGCCGGGGCAGACCGCATTGGCGGTGACGTTCGTGCTGGCGAGCTCGGCTGCGAGCGCGCGCATAAGCCCGACGGCCCCGTGCTTCGCCGCGACATAGGGCGCGCTGTACGCATAGCCTTTGAGGCCCGCAGTGGAGGCGATGGTGACGATCCGCCCCGCGGGCGCCTGGAGCAGGTCGGGCAGCGCCGCCTGGCAGCAATGAAGCAAGGCGTCGAGATTGACCGCCATCGTCGCGCGCCACGCTTCGGCCGTTACCTTCGCGAAGGGCGCGCTTTCCGCGGAGCCGGCATTATTGACGAGAATGGTGATCGGCCCCTGCGCCTCGCGGGCGAGGGCGAAGCAGCCCTCCACCTCCTCGCGGTTCGTGACGTCGGCGGGCGCCACCAGCGCGTCGAACGGGTCGGAGCCGACTTCCTCCAGCTTCTCCCGGCGCCGCCCGATCAGCGTCAGCCTGGCGCCTTCCGCGGCGAGCGACCGGGCGATGCAGGCGCCGATTCCCGTGCCGCCGCCGGTGATCACGGCATGGTGGCCCTCGAGCCGCTTCATGCCTTGAGCTCCGCTTCGCGCGCGAGGTTGCGGGCGAGCTGGGCCATCCCGGCGAGATATTGCGGCGGCACATGCACCTGGCGATAATCGTGGCTCGCGGCGGCGCGCAGCGTCCACATCGGATCGACCAGGTGCGGCCGCGCGAGCGCCACCAGGTCGGCTCGCCCGGCGGCGAGGATCGAGTTGACGTGGTCCGGCTCGTAGATGTTGCCGACC
>DASZEO010000375.1:0-6255 GCA_035940755.1 Allosphingosinicella sp.
TCCTGACGTGGTCGCGGAGGTCTCGCACCTGCTCACCCGCCTGCTCGGCGAGCGGGTCAAGCTCCAGGTCAAGCACGGCCGCGGCCTCGGCGCCGTCCGCGCCGATCCGGGCCAGCTCGAGCAGGTCATCGTCAACCTCGCCGTGAATGCGCGCGATGCCATGGTCGCCAAGGATTCCGAAGGGATCGGAACGCTTACCCTTCAGACGTATGCGGTCGCGGCCGACGACGTCCGGCGGATGGGCACCGACATCCTTCCGGTCGGCGACTATACCGCGCTCAAGGTATCGGACACCGGCACCGGAATCCCGCCCCACATCATCGGCAAGATCTTCGAACCCTTCTTCACCACGAAGGAGGTGGGGAAGGGGACCGGACTCGGCCTTTCCACCGTCTACGGCATCGTCAAGCAGTCGGGCGGGTTCATCTTCGCCGAATCCCAGCTCGGCAAGGGCACGACCTTCACCATCTACCTTCCCGTCCACCGCACCCAGGCCGGGGAGGTGCAGGTCAAGACCAGGCCCAAGGACAAGGTCGCGGAGCTGTGGGGCACCGGCACGATCCTTCTCGTCGAGGACGAGGCGATGGTCCGCACCGTCGCCGAGCGTGCGCTCACCCGCCACGGCTATACCGTGCTGGTCGCCGAGAATGGCGAGGCGGCGCTCGAGATCCTCGAACGGGAAGGCAAGGTCGACCTGCTTATCTCCGACGTCGTCATGCCGACCATGGACGGCCCCACCACCGTGCGCGCCGCGCGCAAGCTCCACCCGGAGCTGCCGATCCTGTTCATCTCCGGCTATGCGGAGGAGCAGCTGCGCAAATCGATCGACATTCCCAACGTCTCGTTCCTGGCCAAGCCCTTTTCGGTTCAGCAGCTGGCCGAGACGGTCCGCGACGTTCTGGTGGCGAAATAAGTCTTTTCCTTTACCGAACAGACGCTAAGGCGAACGCCATGGCGGGCAAGAGGTCGATCCTGATCATCGAGGATGAGCCGCTCATCGCGATGATGCTCGAAGATTTCCTGGAGACGCTCGGCCATGAGGTCGTCGGGACCTGCGATTCGGTCGAGGAGGCGCTGGAGCGGGTCCAGGCCGGGGGCTTCGACGTCGCGATCATCGACGTGCAGCTCAAGGACGGCAAGCAGGTCTGGCCGGTCGCCGATCGCCTGGCCGCGGGCGGCACGCCGTTCATTCTCGCCACGGGAGGTCATGTCGACGCCCCCCCCGAGCAGCATGCCGCGGCGCCGGTCCTCTCCAAGCCCTACACGATCGACGCAATCCCGCCGGCGATCGAGCGCGCCTGCGGCGGCTGACGCTCCGCGAACGCGCTCAGGCCGGCGCGAACTCTCCGGTCCGCTCATCCAGCACGTGGAGCCGCCCGTCGGTGATCGCGAAATAGGCGCCGTGGAGCTTGAGGCGCCCCGCCTCCACCCGCTCGCCCACCCAGGGAAAGGTGGCGAGGTTGCGCAGCGAGACGCGGACCCCCTCCAGCTCCATTTCCAGGAACGCCTGCCGGTCGAGCTCGGGATGGCGCGAGCGGACCTGCTCGCGGGCCTCGCGCAGCATGTCGATCCAATGCGCGATGAAATGGCCGGCGCCGTGGGCGGCGTCGTCGAACTGCCCGGTCAGCGCCGCCGCGCAGCCGCCGCAAAAGCCGTGCCCCATCACTACCAACTCCTCTACCTCGAGCTGGGTCACGGCGAACTCAAGCGCGGCTGAGACGCCGTGATAGGCCGAATCGGGCTGGTAGGGCGGAACGAGCGCGGCGACGTTGCGCACCACGAACATCTCGCCAGGGCGAGCGTCGAAAATCTGGGCCGGGTCCACCCGGCTGTCGGAGCAGGCGATCACCATCACCCTGGGGCGCTGCCCCTCGGCAAGCTCGGCCCAGCGTTCCCGCTGCTCGCGCCAGCCCTCGTCGCGAAAGCGGCGATAGCCTTCGATCAGGTCGGCGAAACCGGTCATCGCCGCCGCCGATAGCGGGGGGAGGGAAGGGGTGGCAAGCGCCGCCCGGGATCGCTATTTGCGCCGCATGAGCGAAGCCGTCGCCCCGATCGCACCACCCAGGCCGCGCAAGCCCGACTGGATCCGCGTCAAGGCGCCGACCAGCACCGGCTTCATGGAAACGAAGAAGCTGATGCGCCGCCTGAACCTCGCCACCGTGTGCGAGGAAGCCGCGTGCCCGAATATCGGCGAGTGCTGGACCAAGAAGCACGCGACGGTGATGATCCTGGGCGACACCTGCACCCGCGCCTGCGCCTTCTGCAACGTCAAGACGGGCATGCCGCGGCCGGTCGATCCGATGGAGCCCGAGCATGTCGCCGTCGCCGCCGCCGAGCTCGGCCTCAGCCACATCGTCGTCACGTCGGTGGACCGCGACGACCTTGCCGATGGCGGCGCCGCCCAGTTCGTCAAGGTGATCGAGGCGCTTCGCCGCAACGCGCCCGCGACCACGATCGAGATCCTCACCCCCGATTTCCGCAACAAGTCGCAGGCCGCCGTCGAGCGGATCGTCGAGGCACGGCCGGACGTCTACAACCACAATCTGGAGACCGTGCCGCGCCTCTATCCGACGATCCGCCCCGGCGCCCGTTATTACGCCTCGCTGCGGCTGCTCGAGAGCGTCAAGCGCCACGATCCGAGCATCTTCACCAAGTCCGGCCTGATGGTGGGCCTGGGCGAGGAGCGGATGGAGGTCCATCAGGTGATGGACGATATGCGCTCCGCCGACGTCGATTTCCTGACCATGGGCCAGTATCTCCAGCCGACGCCGCGCCACGCCAAGGTGCAGGATTTCGTGACCCCGCAGGCCTTCTCGGCTTATGCCGCCATCGCCCGGGCCAAGGGGTTCCTGCTGGTCGCCGCAAGCCCGCTGACGCGCTCCAGCTACCACGCCGGCGACGATTTCGAGAAGATGCGCGCCGCGCGGGAGGCGAAGCTGGCGGCGGGGCGCGCCGGCTGATGCCCCGGCACACCGAACAGCGCAACCTGCCCTACACACCGGAGGAGATGTTCGACCTCGTTGCCGACGTGAAAAGCTACCAGGAATTCCTGCCCTGGGTGGCGGCGGTACGGGTCCGCTCGAACAGCGAGACGGACATGATCGCGGACCTCGTCGTCGGCTTCCGCGCGCTCAAGGAGACCTTCACCTCGCGAGTCCACAAGCGCCGCCCGACCGAGATCAGGATCGACTATATCGAAGGTCCGCTCAAATATCTCCACAACAACTGGACCTTCAGACCCGACGGCAAAGGCGGCACCGATATCGGCTTCTGCGTCGACTTCGCCTTCAGGAGCCGGATCTTCGAGACTCTGGCGGGGCAGATGTTCGACCGCGCGCTGCGGCGGATGATCGGCGCGTTCGAGGAGCGCGCCCACGCGCTTTACGGCGCGGGCGTCTCCGGAAGCAGCAGCTCGAGCGCGCAGAGCGCCGCCTGAAGGCGCACGCCGGAGCGGCCGAGGTCGCCGAAATCCTTGCGGTCGGCGACGATCTTCTTGGGATCGGCATCGCGTTCGGCGCGCGCGAAGACGACGGTGCCGACCGGCTTCATCTCCGATCCGCCGCCCGGCCCGGCAATACCTGTGATGGCGACGGCGACGTCGGCGCCGGTCCGCTTCATCGCGCCCTGGGCCATCGCCCAGGCGGCGGCGATCGACACGCTTCCGAACGTCTCGATCACTTCCTCGCTGACGCCCAGCAGGCCCGTCTTCGCCTCGTTCGAATAAGTGACGAAGGCGGCGTCGAACACGTCCGAGCAGCCGGCGATGTCGGTCAGCGCGACGGCGACGAGGCCGCCCGTGCAGCTTTCGGCGACCGCGATCCTTCGGCCGGCGGCGCGATTCTCCTCGATCACGCGTCGTGCCAGGGCATCGAGCTCGTCGGGCAGCCAGCGGTCGCCGGCCGCGCTCATGTCGGGCAGAGGCGGGGGCCGGCGGGCGCCGCCTCCTCGCCATTGCTCTCATGCTCGTCGTCGCCATCCTCGTGCCGCCGTTCGCGGGGCTCGGCGTTCATGGCGAGCGCGAAGGTCGAGCCGACCAGCCTGGCGATATTGTCGGCCGGCAGCGGCGCCAGCGACTGAACGATCGCGTCGATGTCGGGGCAGGAGGCGGGGGTGACGTTGCTTGCGGCGGCCGCAGTCAGGATCGCGGCCAGGAAATCGACCCCGGCCTCGCTTCCGGCTGCGGTGGGAAAGGCGGCGCCGCCGATCTTGCCGATGCCGCGCATCGCCGACTGGCGGCGAGGCACCGCGTCCTGCCGAAGCCGTGCCGCGAGGCCCGCCGCGCCGGTGCGAAGAAAAGCCTGCGCGCCAAGATGCTCGCCGCAGCGCTGCGCCATGGCGTCGATCAGGTGCGGCAGCAGGGTCACCGCCATGTCGCCCGCTTCCTGGCGGGTGATGCAGGGCGGCTCGGCCGGCGCCGCCTGGGCGGCCTGCGCCGCCAGCAACGCGGCGGCAAGGAGTGGCTGGATCATCAATCCCCTTTCATCAGCACGGTGGCCACCGCCTGCGCGGCGATTCCTTCGCCGCGTCCGGTGAAGCCCAGCCGCTCGGTGGTGGTCGCCTTGATGCTAACCCTCCCCACGGGCAGCCGCAACAGCGCCGCGACGCGTTCCCGGATAGCCTCCCGGTGCGGGCCCAGGCGGGGCGCCTCGCAGATCAGCGTCGCGTCGACATGGCTGATCCGCCCGCCGGCACGCTCGATGAGCTCGCGCGCGCGTTCGAGGAAGAGGGAGGAGGGGGCGCCGCGCCATTGCGGATCGCTCGGCGGAAAGTGTTCGCCGAGATCGCCGGCCGCGACGGCGCCGAGCAGTGCGTCCGTCAGCGCATGCAGGAGCACGTCGGCATCGCTGTGCCCGACCAGGCCTCGGTCACAAGGGATGCGAAGCCCCCCGAGCCACAGCCCGTCGCCGGGGCCGAAAGCATGGACGTCGAAGCCGAACCCGGTCCGCGGCGAAAGCTGCGCGTCGAACCAGGCTTCGGCCCGGCTGAAGTCCTCTTCATAAGTGAGCTTCTCGAGCATCGGATCTCCCGCCACCGTCGCAACCGACAGCCCCGCCGCCCGCGCCACCTGGGCGTCGTCGGTCGCTTCGGCGCCGGTCCAGGCGGCGTGTGCTCGGGCGATCTCCGCGAGGCGAAAAGCCTGGGGCGTCTGGACGCGCACCAGAGCGTCGCGCGCGACCACGTCGCCGAGGCGTCCGTCGCTGCGCGCAAGCGTGTCGACCACCGGCAGCACGGGGACCGAGCCGTCGCTGGCGTCGAGCGCGTCGAGCAGGCGGTCGATCACCGCGCCGGGCAGGAACGGCCGCGCGGCGTCATGGATGAGCACGGTCCCTACCTCGCCGCCCCGTGCCAGCGCCTCGAGTCCGTTGCGGACCGAGTCCCGCCGCGTCGCCCCGCCCAAGACCGGCTCCTCCACCCGCATGCCCTGCGCGGCCTCGTCGAAGGCCGGCTCATGGTCTTCACCGATGACGACGAGGATCCGGTCGATGCGCGGGTGGTGCAAGGCCTCGAGCGTGTGGGCGATGAGCGGGCGTCCGCCAAGCCGCCGGTATTGCTTCGGTGTCCCGCCGCCGGCGCGGCTGCCGCTTCCCGCCGCCACGACCAAAGCCGCCGTCTCCGTCCGAGCCTCCATCACCGCCTGCCTAGCCGAGGGCCAACTTGCCCGCCAGCCGCTTACGCCCTATCTCGCGGCCTCCCATGAACCGCCTTGCTCCCATCAGCGTCGGCAGCGTCCGCCTCGAAGCGCCGGTGATCCTGGCGCCCATGACCGGCGTGACCGACATGCCGTTCCGGCGGATCGTCAAGCGCTACGGCGCCGGCCTGACGGTGACGGAGATGATCGCCAGCCAGGCGGCGATCCGCGAGACGCGCCAGTCGCTTCAGAAGGCGGTTTGGGACCCGGTCGAAGAGCCGGTGTCGATGCAGCTGGCCGGCTGCTCGCCGATCGAGATGGCTGAGGCCGCCAAGCTCAACGAGGACCGCGGCGCCGCGATCATCGACATCAATATGGGCTGTCCCGTCAAGAAGGTCGTCAACGGCGACGCGGGTTCCGCCTTGATGCGCGATCTGCCGCTTGCCGCCTCGATCGTCGAGGCGACGGTGAAGGCGGTGAAGGTGCCCGTCACGCTGAAGATGCGGATGGGTTGGGACCATTCAAGCCTCAACGCGCCGGAGCTGGCGCGCATCGCCGAGGATCTGGGCGTCAAGATGATCACCGTTCACGGACGGACCCGCTGCCAGCTCTACAAGGGCGTGGCC
>DASZEO010000376.1:0-2446 GCA_035940755.1 Allosphingosinicella sp.
CTTCGCTACTTCCGGTCCGCCATCAAGCGAAGGCGCCGGGGCCGGGTCGTCAGGCTCAAGCTGGAAGCGGAGATGCCCGACGATCTGGTCGCGCTGGTCCGCGAGGGAGTCGAGGCCGGCGAGGCTTTGGTCTACGAATCGACCGGCTTCCTCGGCATCGCCGATCTGGCGGTGCTGGTCGAAGAGGACCGAGCGGACCTCAAGTTCCCGGCCTTCACCCCGCGCTTTCCGGAGCGGATCCGCGAATATGGTGGCGACTGCTTTGCCGCCATCCGGGCCAAGGACATCGTCGTCCACCATCCTTATGAGAGCTTCGAGGTGGTCGTCGCCTTCCTTCGCCAGGCCGCGGCCGACCCTGACGTGGTGGCGATCAAGCAGACGCTCTACCGCGCGGGCAAGCAGTCGGCGGTGATCCGCGCGCTGATCGATGCCGCCGAAGCCGGCAAGTCGGTGACCGCGGTGATCGAGCTCAAGGCCCGGTTCGACGAGGAGCAGAACCTGATGTGGGCCGCCGCGCTCGAGCGGGCCGGAGTGCAGGTGGTCTACGGCTTCATCGAGTGGAAGACCCACGCCAAGATGTCGATGGTGGTGCGGCGCGAGGAAGGCGCCTACCGCACCTACTGCCATCTCGGCACCGGGAACTACCATCCGGTGACGGCGAAGATCTACACCGACGTCAGCTTCTTCACGGCCGATCCGCGCATGGGCAGGGACGTGGCCCACGTCTTCAACTACGTCACCGGCTATATCGAGCCGCAAAGACTCGAGCGGCTTTCGATGTCGCCGACCGGCCTTCGCGATCAGCTGTGCGCCCTGATCGACCGCGAGATCGGGCATGCGCGGGCGGCCAAGGCGGGGTGCATCTGGGCGAAGATGAACGCCCTGGTGGACGAGGCGATCATCGACAGGCTCTACGAGGCGAGCGCGGCCGGCGTGGAGATCGACCTGATCATCCGCGGCATCTGCTGCCTTCGGCCGGGCGTTGCGGGTCTTTCCGAGAATATCCGGGTCAAGTCGATCGTCGGCCGCTTCCTCGAGCACAGCCGGATCTGGTGCTTCGGCAATGGCGCCGAGCTGCCCAACCCCCGCGCCGAGGTGTTCATCAGCTCGGCGGACTGGATGCCGCGCAACTTCGACCGCCGCGTCGAGATCGCCGTGCCGATCGAGAACGAGACCGTCCGCGCGCAGCTGCTCGACCAGGTGATGGTCGCCAACATCATCGACAACGAGCAGAGCTGGCGGCTGAACGCCGACGGCAGCTACGAGCGGCTTCAGCCCGCGGCCGGCGAGAAGCCGTTCAACCTGCACGATTATTTCATGACCAATCCCTCGTTGTCGGGGCGGGGGGCGGCGCTCAGGTCCAGCGGCGCCTTTCCGAAGAAGCTCCAGCTTCCCCGCGGGCCGCATTAGGGGCCGGCGATGTTCGCCGAAGCCCCCGTCGGCATCGTCGACATCGGGTCCAATTCGGTCCGGCTCGTCGTCTATTCCGGCGCCACGCGCAGCCCGTCGATCATCTTCAACGAAAAGGTGAATGCCGGCCTGGGGCGGGAAGTGGCACGGAGCGGGGCGCTCGACGAGCGCGCGCAGGAACAGGCGCTGAGGGCGCTCAGGCGCTTCCGGCTGCTTACGCGGCAGATGGAGGTCGCCCGGCTGCGCGTCGTCGCCACGGCCGCCGTCCGCGACGCTTCGAACGGCGGCGCTTTCCTCGAGAAGATCCGCGACGTCGGGCTCGAGGCGGAGGTCATCTCCGGCGCGGAGGAGGGGAGGCTGGCGGGGCTCGGCGTGGCGTCCGGCATTCCGCAGGCGAACGGCATCGCCGCCGATCTCGGCGGCGGCAGCCTCGAGCTGGTCGAGGTCGCGGACGCAAGTGCGGGCCGCTCCGTCTCCCTGCCGCTTGGCGTGCTCCGGCTCGCGGCGCTGCCCCGGGAGAAGAAAGCCTTCGCAAGCGCCGTGGCCGAGGCCGTCGCTGCGGCGGGCTTTACCGCCTCCGCGGCCGGCCGGTGCTTCTACATGGTCGGGGGAAGCTGGCGCACGCTGGCTCGCCTCGACATGTACCTTACCAACCATCCCCTGCCGATAACCCACCAGCACGCGCTGGCGCCGGAGCGGCCCGGGGAGCTCGCCGACATTGCCGAGAAGTTGGGCAAGGAGGATTGGGCGCGCTTTCCGGCGCTGTCGCCCACCCGTGCCGCCACGCTCCCGCTCGCCGCGCGACTGCTGGCCGCCCTGGCCGGAGCGCTGCAGCCGGATCAGCTCGTCGTGTCGAGCTTCGGCATTCGCGAAGGGCTTCTCTACGACGCGCTCGAGCCGAAGGTGCGCCGGCTCGACCCCCTGATCGAAGCGGCGCGCGAAGCCGGTGCGGGGGCAGGCCGGTTCGCCCAGCATGGCGAGCGGCTGGACGCCTGGATCGCGCCTTTGTTCGACGACGCGCCCGAGGCGGCACGGC
>DASZEO010000377.1:0-7305 GCA_035940755.1 Allosphingosinicella sp.
CAGGATCGGGCGGACAGCCCTGAAGCTCGCTGGTCACGAGCAGCCGGCCGTTCTCGATGCGGCGCCCCCAATGGTTGCAGCCCTCATAGCCGCCCTGAAGCTCGCCGCCGCTGACGTCGATCCACATGTCCGCGGCGACGGGGTGGCCGTCGGCCGATTCCAGCCGCCAGCGGCCGTCCTTGGCGTCGCGGCAGCCGGCGATCAGCAGCAGTGACAGGGCGCAGATGAGCGGCCGCATGGAGCGACAACCGCCGGCGAGGGTCATCGCTCCATCTTCACAGCCGCTCCATCAGCGCGAGCGCGTTTGCCGTTGCTGCCGAGGCGGCGGTATTGTCGAACATGCACCAGGCTTCGGCCCCCTCCCCAATGGCGCTCTTCATCTCGCGCGCATAGAATTCCAGCCGATCGTCCTCATAGCTGGATCTGTACATGATCGGCGAACCGTGCAGGCGCCAGTAGCGCGTCGCAAGGCAGCCGCCCGGCGTTGCGGCGCTCGGCGTGACTGCGGGATCGGCGGCAACCCGTGCCACGTTCAGGGAGCGAAGCAGCGCGTCGGGCTCGGCGTCGAACCAGCTCGGATGGCGCGGCTCGCAGGCGATGCGGACGGGCGAGCGGGTGGCGAGGCTCGCGAGGAAGGGTTCGGCGACGGCGGCGTCGAAAGCCAGCTTCGGCGGCAGCTGGACGAGCAGGATGGCGAGCTTGTCGCCGAGCGGGCTCACCTGCCCGACGAACGGCTCGAGGAGATCATCGCAGTCCACCAGCTTGCGCTTGTGGGTGATCGTCTTGGGCAGCTTGACGGCGAAGCGGAAGCCCGCCGGCACCGAGTCCGCCCATCGCTGCCACGTCGCCGCCCGATGCTCGCGGTGGAAGGAGGAGTTGATCTCCACGGCCTGGAAGCGCGCGGCGTAGCGCTCCAGCGACGTCCCTTCCGCCGGAAAGGCGGCTGCATCCTTGGTCGGGATGGTCCATCCGGCGGTGCCGACGATCGCTCGCATGGGTCCGGCAACGCCGCCGGCGCCAAGAGGATGCCCCGGCCGTTGCCGCGGCCGGACGGAGGTGCGAGAGGGGCGGCATGACCGGCTCCCCTCCCGAGGCCGAAGCGCCCGAGGCGCTGCCGGCGCGGCTCGCCCGCGCGGCCCTGCTTGTCTTCGTCTTCCTCCTGCCGTTCATGCAGCCCCCGGTGGGCGTGCTCGGCCTGCCGGCTGTCGCCGCCGACGCGGCCTGGCTGCTGCTCGTCCCCTTGTGGGGGCTCGCGCTTGTCACCGGCGCGGCTCGACTGCGCTGGCACAAGGGCCTGTGGCTGGTCGCGCTCTACTTCGCGGCGCTGGCAGCGGCCACCGCCGCCTCGGACCAGCCGGTGCGGAGCGCCGTGAAGCTCGCGACCCAGGTCTATCTGCTGAGCCTGCCGCTGATCGTTTTGGGCCTCGTGCGCAGCGAGCGGGACATGCGCGCCGTCTTCGCGGCGTGGCTGGCGGCGAGCGGGATCGTCGCCCTGGTGGCGCTCGCCGCCGTGGCCGCTTTCTACCTGGCTGCCGGCCACCCGCTGCTCGCTTGGGCGTCGAACGATTATGGCACGCTCGCGCCCGGCCCCTATCCGCGGCTCCGGCTTACCTTCCAGTTCGCAGCGATGCTGTGCAACTACCTCACCGTCTCACTGATGGTGCTGCTCGTTGCCCGCCGCCTCGGCTGGATCGGCCGCACGCTTTTCCTGCTGCTGCTGGGCGGCATCCTGTTCGCCGCGGCGTTCAGCCTGACGCCGGGGCTGGGCGGCATCTTCCTGGCCGGAGGGGTGTGGCTGTGGCTGGCGCTGGAGGGGCGGCGACCGGCGGCCGCGCGCCTCGCTCTCGCCGCAGGCGTCGGCGCGGCCGCCTTGTTCGTGGTGGCGATGGCGGTGACTCCGATCCTTCACCCGACCGCGCCGTTCCTGATCCGCGTGCCGGCTACCGATCTGACGCTTGCGCCGGCGGTGCGGCTGATGACCTGGATGGACGCAGCCCGCAATGTCACGGCGGATCCGCTGCTCGGCCGAGGCCTCGGAGTGGATGTCGTCGACGTTGATTTCCTGACGCCTTCGGGCGACCTCGCCCACCTCAGCGACGCCCACAACACCTTCCTCAACATCGCCGTTCAGTGCGGCGTCTTCGGGCTCGCAGCGATGGTCGCGCTGCTTTTGTGGGTCGGCCGAAGGCTCCGGCCGTTCCGCCTTTCCGCCGACGCCGCCGGCGTGCTGCGGATCGGCCTCGGCTTGGCGTTCCTCGACGCCTTCGCTTATCAGGGCCTCGGCGGCTCGTTCGAGGACGCCCGCCATCTCTGGCTGCTGTTCGGCCTGATCCTCGCCGCCGACCGGCTGGGCGACGCGCAAAAAGAAAGGGCGGCTCCTGCCGGAACCGCCCCTCCCGAGCAGGTCGATCGAGCTTAGCGAAGCTCGACGGTGCCGCCGGCTTCCTCGATGCGCTTCTTGAGCTCCTCGGCCTCGGCCTTGGAGACCCCTTCCTTGACGGCCTTGGGCGCCCCCTCGACGAGCGCCTTGGCTTCGCCGAGGCCGAGCTGCGTGATCGCGCGCACTTCCTTGATCACGTTGATCTTCTTGCCGCCGTCCGACGTGAGGATGACGTCGAACTCGGTCTTCTCCTCCTCGACCGGAGCGGCCGCGCCGCCGCCGCCGGCCGGAGCCGCGGCCACCGCCGCGGCCGCCGAAACGCCCCACTTCTCCTCGAGCGCCTTGGCGAGGTCGGCGGCTTCGAGAACGGTCAGCTCGGAAAGCTGATCGACCAGTGCATTGATGTCTGCCATTTTAAGTCTCCGTTTTATCTCGTGTCCCTGCGAAAGCAGGGACCCAGGTCGTGCGCTCCTGCTTCCGCAGGAGCGCCGTGGTTGTCGTTACGCGTCTTCCTTGGCGGCATAGGCCGCGAACAGGCGGGCCAGCTGGGCCCCCGGCTCGTTGACCGTCCGGGCGATCTTGGCCGCGGGCGCCTGGATGAGGCCCACGATCCGCGCGCGAAGCTCGTCGAGCGAGGGAAGCTCGGCGAGCGCACGAACGCCGTTCACGTCGAGCACGGTGTCGCCCATCGCGCCGCCGACGATCTCGAGACGGTCGGTCGTCTTGGCGAAGTCGACCACCGCCTTTGCCGCGGCGACCGGGTCGTCCGAAGTGGCAAGCGCCGTCGGCCCCGTCAGCAGGTCGCTGATCGGCGCGTATGTGGTGCCCTCGAGCGCGATGAGAGCGAGCGTGTTCTTGGTCACCTTGTAGCGGGCGCCGGCATCGCGCATGCGGTTCCGCAAGGCGGTGGACTGAGCCACCGTCAGGCCGAGATTGCGGGTGACGACCACCACGCTGGTCTCGGAGAACGTCTGCTTCAGCTCGGCGACCTGCTCTCTTTTCTGAGCACGATCCATGCTAACTCCCTTAGCTTTTCCGGCGGTGGAGCCGCCGGTTGGCCACTTCATCCGGCGGACCTTCCGCCGAACGCACTTGCGGCGCACGAGGAGGCCCCGAGCGCCAATTGTCCGAAGGGGAGGGGTTCGTGCCGACGCCTGTCCGGCAAGCCCGCGCCCGGCCTCGAGCCGCGTGCGGATGAAACTCGTCCCCGTCTAGGCTGGAGATTAAGCCCCGAGGGGCGCCAGCGGTCTCGGACGGATACCAGCAGCGCAGGCGCTGCGGGCGAAGCGCGCATCTAGCGCGTCACGCCGCAAAGTCAACTTTCGCCCGTACCGCCGCACCGAAGGGCGGCGGCGCCGCCTCAGCAGCGCCGGCCGCGTCCGCCCGGGTCGCCGTGGCTGCCCGAATCGCTGTCGCTGCACGACCGGCTGCCGCGCCCGTAGCCGGGCCGGTCGCTCGGGTCGTTGTCGGTGTAGCCGCGCCCGCGCCCGCGGCCCACCGGGTCGGCATAGCTGCCGGTGTCGCCGTCGGTGACTCCGCTGCGACGGCGGCCGTTGCCGGCGGGGTCGGCATAGCTGCCGCTGTCGCCGTCGGTCACGCCGCTGCGTCCGCGGCCGTTGCCGGCGGGATCGGCATAGGGGCCGCTGTCGCCGTCCGTCACGCCGCTGCGCCCGCGCCCCCGCCCGGCGGGGTCGGCATAACGGCCGCTGTCGCCGTCGGTCACTCCGCCGCGGCCGTTGCCGGACCGGTCGGTGGGGTCGCTGTCGGTAACGCCGTTGCCGCGCCCGTTGCCGGCGCGATCGTGCGGATCGCTGTCCGTGGTTCCGCCGCGCCCGTTGCCCGAGCGGTCGGTCGGATCGCTGTCCGTGACTCCGGTGCCGCGGCGCCCGCGCCCGGCAGGATCCCGGTAGCGGCCTGTGTCGTTGTCGGTGACCTGTCCCGCCTGCGCCGTTCCGGTCAGCGCCATCAGCGCTCCGCCGCCGGCGACGGCGCCGCCCGCGACACTGGTCAGGAAGGAACGGCGGCTTACTTTTCTCGTCGGCTTCATCGGGCGAGTCTCCTGGCGAAGAAGACACCTGTGTCGCCGCGTTCGGCGAGTCGCGCAAGCCGTTTCAGCAGCGCAATCACCCGCCGCTGCGCCAATTTCGACCAGTTGAGGTTGATTTTCGGGGGCCTTGCGCTCGGAGCGCGGCTTCAGCGCGGCTTCGTGCCCGTCCCAGCGCCCTTCTTGTCCGCCGCGGCCCGAAGCGCCGCGAGCCGGTCGGCGATCGCGTCGGCTTTGCGCAGCGCCTCGACCTCGGCCAGCTTGGCGGCATCTTCGGCGTCCATCAGGCCGACGCCCGGCGCGCCCGCCGCCGCCATGGCCCGTTCGAACGTCGCCTCGGCGCGGGCGACCTTCTCGCGGCTGCGCTCGGCCGCCGTCGGCCGCGGGCGCCCGAAGCGGGTCTCGCCGCGCGCCGCTTCGAAGTCGGCGAGCTCCTTTTCCATCTGCGCCTTGCGCACCTTGAGCGCGGCGAAGCACTCGTCGAGCCGTTTCTCTTCCTCGGCCGTCTGGGCTTGGATACGCTTGAGCTGGACGACCTGAGCCTCGCAGTCGATCTGCCGCGCCACCGCCGCTTCGGCGAGGTCGTCGCGGCCCCTGCCGAGCGCGAAGCGCGCCTGCTCGTCAAGCGTCGCCAGCCGCTCGGCGAGCATCTGCTGCTGGCGAGCGGCGTGCGAGCGGCGCGAGGCGTTCGCCTCGATCTCGATCCGAATCTCGGCAGCGGCGCGGTCCACCTCGCGGATCGCCTCGCGCATCAGGCTGGTGCCGCTCACGCGCTCGAGCGCGTCGACGCTGCTCTCGGCGCTCGCGCTGAGCACCCGCTGAACGCGCGCGAAAATCGATTCTGGCATCTCTTCCCCCTGCCGCTGCAGCCGCGCTGCGAGCTTTTCTATAGGCGGGGCAGCTTAAGAGCCTGTAAAGTGACCGGCAAGTCAGTCGGCCCAGGCGGCGTCGTAGAGCTGGCGGTAGCGCGGAGCGGCGAACGGGTCGCTGCCGCGGTCGCGCTGGACGCCGGCGAAGACGTCCTCGCCCGCCAGCCACGCCGCCTCCGCGTCTTCGCGTGCGAAGGCGGCGCGAAGGGCGGCGTTGAACTCGTAGGATTCAGCGGCATAGCCCGCATGCTTGAGCGCTCCCGCGAGCGCCAGCGAATAGCCGCGCCGCAGCGTCAAGTAGAAGGTCGGCATCGGAATGTCCTCGTCGGCCGCTCCGGGCGCGAAGGCGCGCGCGCAGATCGCCGCGCTTTCCGACACCGCCGCCTGGCACACCGCCGGCCGCGCGCCATAGGCCTGGCAGACATTGTCCCTGAGCAGCGGGCAGGGCGTGCCCATGCCGGCCCGTTCCGGCGGCGCCAGCGTGCCGGTGACGGCATAAGCGCGCTCCACCGCGTGGCGGATCGCCTCGCGCTCGCGCGCCGGCAGCGATTTCTTGACGAACAGCACTTCGGGCGCACGCGCGGACACCCAGGCGTGGCAGCAATGAGCGCAGCCCATTCGGCAGGCGAGCAGGTGGCGCGGCCCCGGCCGTGTCGCCGAGCGCAGATTGTCGTGGAAAAAACCCATCAGCGGCGCGACCGTCCGCGCGGCGCGGGATTCCAGCAGCCGCTCGTGAAGCACGCGCATCAGCGCGATGACCTGAAGCCCGTCGCGCCGCTCGGTGTCGAGCCCGCGCGCGACGAACCCGCGGTCCTCCTTGGCCTGGCGGCGGCGCTCGATCCGGTTCATCGAGCCAGCATAGCGCCTGCCCAAGCCTTTGACTTGCCTGAAAAGAGCCGACTGCCAACCTTCTGGCGGCCCGGACGGCCATCGGGTAGGAATGACCCATGGACCGGGTGCCGACCCGCATCGAGGCGCTCGGCCGCGAACGCGGCGGCGATCCGCGCCGGTCTCGGCTGCCGGTCCTGATCCGCCGGAGCCTCAGACGTCCAAGCGGTTGAGCAGGCGGCGAAGCGCTCGCCGCCAAGGCGCCGGCGCCCGCCGAGCTGAGGCGTCGGGGCGGCGGCGGTCATAATGTTCGAAGAGGGCGGGATCGCGCGCGCCCAGCACCTGGATCCGCCGCCAGCGCGACTGGCCGGGGGGCCGCCAGTCCATGTCGACCCGGCTGTGGGGAAAGCCGCACCAGGCGAGGATGTCCTGCACCACGTCCGGGCCGCTCGGCAGCCAGGCCAGCCCAGCGATCCCCGACAAGAGGTGGCTGGCGCTTTCCTGGCTCAGCGCCAGTCCTTTCTCGGCGCGGGGCAGCACCGACGTGTTCACGATCAGCAGCTCGCGCGTCTGGTCGGCCGCGATTTTCAGCCCGCTGATCGGATCGGGGAGGTGATAGAAGATGCCGCTGAACAAAGTCACGTCGAACTGACCCAGCCCCTTCGCCGGCAGCGCGTCGAGGTCGAACCGGTCGAACGCCGTGTCGCCCGGCAGATGCCGCTTCAGAAACAAAGCCTGGTCGATCCAGTGCTGGCGCGCATCGAAGCCGAAGCCGCGCCCGGCGCCGAACTTCGTCGCAGCGAAGACATGGCCGCCGGCATTGCAGGCGCAGTCGAGGAAGGAGCGGCCGGCGAAACCCGCCTCGCCATAAAGGTTGTCGACGAGCAGGTGGATCATCCGCTCCGGCAGGTAGACCGCCGGCATCTGCCTGTCGCCGCTGCCCTTCGAGCGGCCGACGGTGCCGGTGGTCACCCCCGCCGCCACCTCCACGGCATGATGCCACGGCCCGAGGCGCTCGATCTCCTCACGAAGCGCCGCGGCGTCCACCTCCGTTCGCCGCCGCGGCTTCGTCAGGCGCTCGCCACCTCGGCGACGTCGACCTTGAGCCCCGGGCCCATCGAGGAGCTCAGCGCCACTTTCTGGACGTACTTGCCCTTGGCGCCGCTCGGCCGCGCCTTGACGAT
>DASZEO010000378.1:0-7700 GCA_035940755.1 Allosphingosinicella sp.
CCGGAAGCAGGCCGTGAAGCGGTCCGGGCCCGAGCCGCTGCAGCCGCGCCGGCCATTCCGCCCAGCCCATCGCCGCCCTGAACGCCGCCTCGCGCACCGGCAGCCGGTCCTGGTGGCGAAGCATGGCGACCGCCAGCGCGGCGTTGTTCGCCTGGTGAGCGCCCGCCAGGCGCGGAAGCGGGAGGGCCAGGCGGTCGTGGCTGTCGCAATATTGGAGCTTGCCCGCCTCGACGCTCGCGTCCCAGTCGCCGCCGCGCGGCAGCCAAGGTGCGGCGGCGGCCGCCGCGGCCCGCCCCACCCGCTCCGCCACCGCCTGTGGGTAGCGTAAGGTAACCAGCGGCACGGCCGGTTTGGCGATGCCGGCCTTTTCCGCGGCGATCTGTTCGAGCCGCTCGCCGAGGAAAGTCGGATGGTCGAGGCCGAGCTGGGCGATGCCGCAAACGGCTGGGGAGGGGATGACGTTGGTGGCGTCGAGCCGGCCGCCGAGTCCGACCTCGACGACGCAGGCGTCGGCGGGCTCGCGCGCGAAGGCCAGGAAAGCCGCCGCGGTGGTCGCCTCGAAGAAGCTGATCTCCATTCCGGCGGCCGCGTCCAGCGCCTCCGCCAGCAGCGCGGCCAGCGTCTCGTCGCCGATCAGCCTTCCGGCAAGGCGTATGCGTTCGTTGAAGCGGACCAGATGCGGGCTGGTGTAAACGTGGGCGGTCAGCCCCGCCGCCTCGATCGCGGCGCGAAGGAAGGCGCAGGTGGAGCCCTTGCCGTTCGTGCCGGCGACGTGGAGCACCGGCGGCAGCGACCGCTCAGGGTGGCCCAACCGGGCGAGCAACGCCGAGATCCGCTCCAGCCCGAGAATGTCGCGCCCGGGCGACAGCCGCGCCAGCCGATCGAGCTGTTCCTGCACCGCGGGGTGGGAGGAGGTCGCGCTGTCGCTCATCTCCCTCTCCCGCGGACGGGAGAGGGCTTGGTCATGCCGCCTCCCGCCGCGGCGTCAGATAGTCGAGCAGCAGCGCGAGGCGCTTCTTAAGGTCGCGGCGGTGGACGACCATGTCGACCATGCCGTGCTCGAGCAGATATTCGGCACGCTGGAAGCCTTCGGGCAGCTTCTCGCGGATCGTCGATTCGATCACCCGCTGGCCGGCGAAGCCGATCAGAGCGCCCGGCTCGGCGATGTGGACGTCGCCCAGCATCGCGTAAGAGGCCGTGACTCCGCCGGTGGTCGGATCGGTGAGGACGACGATATAGGGCAGCCCCGCTTCCCTGAGCTCGGCGATCGCCACCGTCGTCTTGGGCATCTGCATCAGCGACAGGATGCCCTCCTGCATCCTCGCCCCGCCCGCGGCGGTGAGGATCACATAGGCGCTGCCGTGACCGATCGCCGCGCGCGCTCCGGCGAGGAAGGCGGCGCCGACGGCCATGCCCATCGAGCCGCCCATGAAGGCGAAGTCCTGCACTCCGAGGACCGCCCGCTGCCCCTCGATCGTGCCGCGGGCGTTGAGCAGCGCGTCCTGCTGCCCGGTCTGCTGGCGGGCGGACTTTACGCGGTCGGTGTAGCGCTTGGAATCGCGGAACCGGAGCGGATCCTCCCTGACCATCGGCGCCGCCAGCAGTCCGTAGCCGGGGTCCATCAGCATCTCGAAGCGCCGGCGCGGGCCGATCCGCCCGTGATGGTCGCAGCGCGGGCAGACCCACAGATTTTCCTCATATTCCTTGAGGAAAATCATCGCATCGCATTCCGGGCATTTGTGCCACAGATTGTCGGGCGTCTCGCGCTTGGGAAGAAACGGGATCCGGTTGCGAACCCGGTTGAGCCAGCTCATGGGGTGCTCCTTGGCGCGCGGATAAGCCCCACGCAGGCGGAAGTCTACAAGGTCGCGGCGATCGCCCGCGCGGCCTCGTCGGGGTCGGCGGCCTGGGTGACGGGGCGGCCGATCACCAGGATGGAGGCCCCGTTGTCCAGCGCCTCGCGCGGCGTCATCACCCGCTTCTGGTCGCCCACGGCCGAGTCGGGCGGGCGAACGCCGGGCACGACGAAAAAGCCGTCGGGCCACAGCCGCTTCGCCGCCGCCACCTCGCGGCCGGAGCAGACGACGCCGTCGAGCCCCGCCTCGCGGGTCAGGCCCGTCAGCCGCTCGACCTGCGCGTGGGAATCCGCGTTCACGCCGGTAGCCGCGAGATCCTCGTCGTCGAGGCTGGTCATGACGGTCACTGCGACGACCTTCGTGCCGGCCGGCGCGGCGGCCTTGGCGTCCTCCATCATCGCCCGCCCGCCAGCGGCGTGGACGGTGAGGATCGCCGGCTCCAGCGGACGCAGCGCCTGGACGGCCTTGGCGACGGTATTCGGAATGTCGTGAAGCTTGAGATCGAGGAAGATCGGCAGCTCGGCCTCCGCCATCGCCCGGACGCCTTCCGGGCCGTTGGCACAGAAGAATTCGAGGCCGAGCTTGAGCCCGCCGACATGGTTGCGCACGCGCGCCGCGATCCGCTTCGCCTGGTCGAGATCGGTAGTGTCGAGCGCGACGAAGACCGGACCTTTCATGCCGTCGGCAGCTCCGTGTCGGCTGCGGTCGGGCGAACGATCGGCCCGGGCGCGTTGGCGACATGGACCTGCGCCTGCGATTCCAGCCGGCGCTTCAGGCTCCACAGCCGCGCGCGGTAGACGACGAGGGTCGGGACGAAGCCGAGCAGGAAGGCGGCGATCACGAGCACGGGCAGCTTCACGTCGGCCTGCAGACCGCCCCACAGGTTCAGCGTGACGAGAGTCCAGTTGGCGTGGGCGAACAGCACCAGCACCACCGCCAGCACGACCCAGAACAAAGTCTTCAGGAACTGCATCCGCGGCCTTTCGAAGCTCTCCTGCCTCCCTCTCGCAAAAAAAGCGGGAGGTCCAGACCCTCGGCCCCCTGGGCGACTTCATCCCACCTCCCGCTCGAGCGACTCGAACAGCGCGGGTATGGCTTTGAGCCTCGGCTTTTCCTCAGCGAGGATCGCTCGGAATGCCTGGCGCTTGAGAGCAGTCACTTCCGGAGCGGGAAGGCCGTCGCCGTCCGGAAGGGTCGAAAGGGCGATGTCGATCAGCCGGTCGGCGCCGTGCAGGCGTCCCCACAGATAATCGTTCTCGCGATACGCCCGGCTGAAGAACGCGCCGAAGCTGTTGAGCTGGATCCCCTTGAGGGTCGCCGCCGTCCCGCCCTTGCGGATCGCCAGCGCGTCGTCCGGGGAGATCCGGTCGACCTTGATCGGGTCGAATTCGTCCAGGCCCTCGCCCTGAAGCAGCGGCAGAGTGGCGACGTCGTAAAACGGGTAGCCGAGATAGGCCAGGATGAGCTTGCGCCGGTCGGGCCTTGCCAGGCTCGCCAGCGCCTCGGCCAGCCTGAGGTCCGTCTCTTCGTCGAGGGCGCGCAGGTTCCACAAGCGGGCCAGGGCGGCGAGCGCGCCGGCCGGCGCGGTCTCTGCGGCGGCGAACGCGCGCGCCGACGAATCGTCCAGCCGCTTCGGAGCGCGGGCCTGGTACCGGCCGAGCATTTCGTTCAGGAGCGCGCGGATCCGCTCGCCGTCCTCGCGCGATTCCACCAGCTGCGGGATGCGCCGCGCGATGAAGCGCAGTCGGCGGGTGCGAAAGCCGCGGTCGAGGTCGCGAAGGAACAGGATCAGGTCCTCGTCGAGGCCGCGGGCGCTGACGGCGCTTTGGTCGACGATCCCGGCCTCGCGGACATGAGCCCAGATTGCCTGGCGCACGTTCTCGCGCTCCGAGCGGTCCAAGGCGCCGAGGCGCAGGATCGCCTCCGCCGCCTCCTCGACCACTGCGGCGATCTTGAGGTGGGCGTAGGCGGCATAAGCATAGCCGGCGGTTCGCGCCGCGAGATCGTTGGCGCGCGAGCGCCAGGCGGCGAAGCGCTTCGGCGTCGGGCGCTCGAGGAAGAAGGTCGAGCCGAGGGCACGCTCGATCGCCGCCTCGACCTCTGGCTGCATCGCCTCGACGATCCGCCGAAGCCGGCGGATGCGGCCTGACAGATGCTCGATCGCCTCGAGATTGTCGCGGATCGGCTGCTCGCGCGGAATGTCCGAGAGCGCGCCCAGGATGGTGGCGAAGAAGCCCGGGGGCTCCGCATCAGCGGCCGCGCTCAGGCTCACGCTCTTCAGGCCAGGCTTTGGATCGATATAGACGAAGCGGCGGTCCACCTCCCGGCGCGCCGGCCGCTGCTCGAGCGCGGCGATGGCGGGGCCAAAGGGGGCGTTGGCGAGCACCGAGCCGTCGATCAGCACCGCCTCGTCGGCCGTGCCGGCCTCGGCATGGCGGGGCAGGGCGCGGGCGAGGAAGGCGGCCCGCCCGGGCCACCGCCGGCCGCGAGTGTCGAGCACCTTGTCGAGCTCGGCGACGGTGAAGGGCGGGAAGGCGCCGGGAAAGCTGGCGGTGGCGCGGGCGGCGAAGGTCAGCTCGATTGGGTCGGCAAAGCTTCGACTCGGTCCGGCGGGATCGTGGAAGGACAAGGTCACGCGATGCTCGCGCTCGATCACCTGCGGCGGCGAGTTGAGGCGAAGCGTCTCGGGGTGGCCGCGAAAGTCGGTGACGGTGACGAAAAGGTCGAGCGGCTGGTAGTCGGGCAGCAGCGGCGGTCCGGCGGATCCCCGGTCCATCGCCTCGAAGGCGTCGAGCAGGAGGTTGGTAAGCCCGGGCCCGCCGAACGGCGGGGCGAACCAGCGCGCGCGCACGAAGCTCGAAAGCTTGGCCCGCACCTCGGCGCGATGCTCCGGCTCGACCGTGGCATCGACGGTGCCGGCGCGGGCGGAGAGCGCCCAGGCGAAGGGCACGGCCGCGCCCTTGGCGAAGCGCGAAAAGCCGCTGACCGATGGGTCGATCAGCTTGTCCACGTCGGCCGATTCCAGCCACAGGTCGGTGAGCGGATCGAGCGAGCGTCCGCCGGCGATGGCGTGGCCGAGGAAGATGGCGTTGATGCCGCCCGCGCTCGCTCCGGCGAGGATGTCGACCAGCACGCGAAGATCGAGCCCGGCGCGCTGCCTAAGCGTGCTCAGCAGCGTCGAATACACGTCTGCGCTGGCGCGACCTCCGGGCTCAGTCGAGCCTGGGTCGTGGAACGCCCGGCTTGCGCAGGCGAGGCGCCAGATCTCCTTGGTGATGCCGTGCATGTAGACGGCGAGGCTGATCCCGCCGTAGCAGACCAGCGCGATCCTCAGCTCCTTCTCCCGCATCGCGGCGGAACGTGGCAGGAAGGCGTCGCGCTGTCGAGCAAGCGGGCGGCCGCGAATGCATCGCTGCTATCTTTCAGCTGCCCGGCGCGATACTGCTCCGGCGCCGGACGCCGCAGCGACGAAGCCGGCGCCTGGAGCGGATTGCGGGGCCTGTGTTTCTGAGGCGGTTACTTACCTTCCTGCTGCTCGGTCTCGCCGTCGTCGCCTTGCTGTGGGCGGCGGCGATTCATTTCACCCGGCCCGCGGTTCCGCAGAAGAGTGCCGGCGACCGCCGCTTCGATGTGCCGCTCAGCCAGCCGAAGGGCGGCGCCGCCAGCGCCGTCGATTATGCCCGGCTCGACGCGCGCCTTCGGCGGCTGATGGAGGATCCGGCCATGGTCGGCCTCGCCGTCGCGGTCGTCGAGAATGGCGAGATCCGCTTCGCCAAGGGCTATGGCGAGACGGTGGCCGGCAGCGGCGATCCGGTGACGCCCTCGACGGTGTTCCGCTGGGCGTCCCTGTCCAAGGGTGTCGCCGCCGACATGGTCGCGCTGCTCGCCGAGCAGGGCCGCCTGTCGCTCTACGAGCCGGTCGCCCGCTACGCGCCGTCGCTGCACCTGCCGGGCGGCAACGAATATCGCGCGACCGTGTCCGACTTGCTGTCGCATCGGCTGGGACTGTTCGGCCACGCCCAGGATCCGAAGCTGGAGGAAGGCTGGGACCCGCGCTACCTGCGCGGCACGCTGGCGACTCTGCACAATATCTGCGCGCCCGGCACCTGCCATGCCTACCAGAACGTCGCCTATGACGCGGCGTCCGAGATCGTCGAGCGGGCCACCGGCGAAAGCTACGCCCAGGCGGTGCGCGAGCGGCTGTTCGCGCCGCTTGGCATGACCGGCGCCAGCATGACCCGCGCCGAGCTGATCAACTCGCCGCACTGGGCGCAGCCCCATGCCGGCGGACGCAATTCGCGCCCGGCGGAAGTCACCGAATCCTACTATCACGTCCCCGCCGCCGGCGGCGTCAACGGCTCGATCGCGGACCTCGCCGCCTGGATGCTCGCGCAGATGGGGGCGGCGCCCGACGTGCTGCCGCCGGCGGTGTTGCAGGCGGTGCAGACGCCGCGCGCGGCGACGCCCGGCGAGACTGGGCGCCGCCGCAAGTTTCGCGAGCGCACCACCGTCACCGCCTATGGGCTGGGCTGGCGGATCATCGATTATGCCGGCCACCGCACCATCGGCCACCATGGCGGCGTGCGCGGCTACCGCTCGATGATCCTGTTCGATCCGCAGCGCCGCGCCGGCATCGTCGCGCTTTGGAACTCGTCGAGCTCGCGGCCCAACGGCATCGAATATGAAGTGATGGACATGGTCTACGGCCTGCCCTTCCGCGACTGGCTCGCGATCGACGACCGCAGTCTCGACGCCCAACCGCCCGCGCCGGAGCCGGCGGCGCCGGAGCGGCCGGAGAATGAGGGCGGCAACGGCTGAGCCTCGCCGTCCGGGCGAAGCTCGGCCCACACCGGCAGGTGATCGGAGGCGCGCCGCGCGGTCGGGCTGGCGTGGGCGCCGCTGGCGAGGATTTCGAGGTCGGGCGAGACGATGATCCGGTCGAGCTGCGCGATCGGCCGGCGTGCGTGGAAGCTTCGCCCGCACGGCGCGAAGCGATGATGCGCGGCGAAGTCGCGCAGGCAGCCGCCGCGCGTGCTCCACTCGTTGAGGTCGCCCATCAGCACCGTCGGCAACGCGCCGTCGCGCTCGGCGAGGTGCGCGAGGATCGCGTGCGCCTGCCGCCGCCGCCACAGGCCGGACAGATCGAGATGCATGCCGACCACCCGCAGCGTCGTGCCGTTGACGTCCACCTCCGACAGGACTGCGCCGCGGGGCTCGAGCGAGGGGAGGTGGAAGAGGTGGCGCTCGAGCACCTCGACATGCTTCTTCACCAGCAGCGCGTTGCCGTGCCAGCCGATCGCACCGGCCCGCGTTTCGAACGGCACCGCCTTGTAGTCGCTATGCTCCTCGATCATGTGCAGCGGCACCGCGCTGGTGCGCGAGCCGAAGCGGCGGTCGGCCTCCTGAAGAGCGATGACGTCCGCGTCGAGCTCGTTCCAAACCTCCAGCGTCCGCTCCGGCCGCCGCCGCCGGTCGGTGCCGATCGCCTTGCGCATGTTGTAGCTGGCGACGCGGATCATGTCCGGGCCGCTGTGCCGGGCCGCCCGCCTGCGTGCAAGCTAGTGACGCTTGCCGTCGTCGATCCGCCCCAGCGCATGGTCCAGCGCCCGCGCGGCCTTGTCCGCCGCCACCGTCACCGCATCCTCGACGCGCTGGGCGTCGGCATGGACGGCGAGCGGCTCGTGGCCGGTCGGCCGGACCTCCAGGCTGACCCTCTTGTCGTTGCCGCCCTTGCCGGCGTTGATGTCGGAAACGTGGAGCTCGACGTGGGTCAGCCGCCGTTCGAACCGCCGCAGCTTGGACCGGATGCGCTGCTCCAGCCGCTCATTGGCCTCGGCGTCGCTG
>DASZEO010000379.1:0-4662 GCA_035940755.1 Allosphingosinicella sp.
CCCACCGCCGCGTTCCATCGCTCGATCAGAAGCGCGTCCATCTCGGCGACCGAGCCGAACGGGCGCTTGTGGATGTTGAGCGTGCGGTGGTCGCCGAAATGGGTGTCGCTGGTGAACAAGACCGCCATGCCGGCCGAACGCCTGCCTCGCGCGCCCGTGCCGCTCAGCGCAGGCAATAATGGTCGGCCAGCCGGTCGAGCGCCAACGCCAGCACCAGGCGCCCCGAGCGCGCCGGCCAGCCCAGCGCCTGCTCGGCGTCCCGCATCCCTTCGCCGGCGCAGACCACCCGCCAAAGGATGTCGCCGAGGCCCGAGCCGACGGCTTCCACAGCGGCGTGGAAGCGGCGCCTCGCCGCCACCTGCGCCCCCGTCAGATTCTCACGGTCGACCGGACCGGGGTGGCCGCGCACCTCGTCCCACCGCATCGTCACCCCTGGCGAAAGCTGCCCGCGCTCCCAATCGGCTCTGAGCGCCTCACCCGCCTCATATTGCCGCCCCGTCACCAGCCCGCGCGACCTGAGCCACCCGAGCGGCGATTCCGCGAGGTTGACCTTCACGGTCCGCGCCGGCCGCCGCCGGCGGCCCTTGCGGGCCCCTCGTCTCGTTTCTTCGCGCTCCGCTCCGTCGCGCGGCAGCGGCATTTCCTTCAGCAACCTGTTGCGCATTTCGACTCCGAATCACCGATTTCTCCTCTTGCCATTGCGGCGCAGCTGTAGGAAAGCGGAATAACCGCGCTGGTTTGTAATATCGCAGAAGGCCCGCGCTCGGAGGAGGAGGCACAGGGGTGTTCACGCGAATTCGCGAAGTCCGCCGGGCCCGCAAGATGACGCTTCAGGAGGTCGCCGACCGCTGCAATCCGCCGACCACGCCGCAGACGATCGGCCGGCTCGAGACCGGCACCCGCACCGTTTCGGTGGGCTGGCTCAACCGGATCGCCAAGGCGCTTTCGGTCGAGGCTTCCGATCTGGTCACGCTGCCCGACCGCGAGGACATTCCGGTCGCTGCGACGCTCGAGCATGACGGCGCCCATGCGCCGCGCCGCGAAGGGGTGGTGATCCCGCCGCAGGCGGCTCCCGGGCTGATCGCCGTCACCGTCAGCGCCGGCATCGGCGACTATCGAAGCCGCGACGAGGTGTGGCTGAGCCGCCTCGATCCCGCCGATTTCGGATCGGCCCTCAACCGTGACGTGCTGGTCCCTCGTCCCGCCGGGCGGTTCCTGTTCGGGCGGCTGATCGGGCGCGAAGGCAACAAGCTCCACATCCTCCCCCTGGGCGGCGGCCAGCGCCAGACCGTCGTCACCGATCCGCCCTGGGCCGCCGTCGCGGTCAAGCTGATCCGCAGCCTTTAACCGGAGCCTGAGGCCGACCGAGGCGTTTCCCCCGCTTCTCCCGAGGAGCGACGCCTTGTTCCTGTTCTTCTCCAACCGCCTCGGCTGCGCCGGATCGCTGCTCATCACCGCGCTCGGCACGCTTGCGATCCTAGTGCTCCTGGGGTGGATTAGGCTGTGACGGTCCGCGCTTGCTCCGACGGGGCGAAGGTGGCACCTCACCGCCTGACGGGCGGTTAGCTCAGCTGGTAGAGCATCTCGTTTACACCGAGAGGGTCGGCGGTTCGAGCCCGTCACCGCCCACCACTTTAGCTCGAGATTGAGCGGACCTGCCCGCCGAAGCTCCTTGAGGAGCCAAGGCGGGTCAGATCACCGTCTGCGCGATCCGCTGCACGGCGCGAAGGTAAGCGGCGAGCGAGTGCGCCGTCTCGTCGGCGAGCTCGATATAGACGCGGCGCCCGTCCTCCGGATCGGCCGAGCGGACGAACAAGCCGCGGTCGGTCAGCGCCTTGATCCAGCGAAGCGCGGTAGTCGCCGGCACCGCCGCCGCGATACACAGGCTGGAGACCGCCACCCGGTCGCCTTCGAGCCGGGCCGCCATCAGGTCGAGCAGCATGTCCCAGGCCGGATCGGCGAACAGCTCGCCTCGGAAATACTGGTCGCGCAACCGCCGGGCGCGGATCAGCGAACGCACGTAGGCCGCATCGATGGGCGGCTCGTCCGCCTCGCGCGGCGGTGCCGGTCGCGGCGCCGACAGCTCGGCCGCTTCCTCCTCGGACAGCGACGCGAGGATGGTGGCGATCCGCCCCATCTCCTCCGTCAGCTGCTGAAGCAAAGCGTTGCTCTCGCGCCCGACGTCGTGAAGCCGCGGCGCGTGCGGCCGCGCCGCTCTGGCCATCGCGCTCACGCGCTGAAGCTCGTCGGGCGCGCACAGGAGCTCGATCGCCGGATGCCAGCTGCGTGCGGCGACGAGGTCCATAATTGCGGGGTGAGCCACCACGACGCTGCGGCGGTCATGGCCTTCCGCCTCGATGCGGATCCGGTCCAGCAGCGCCGTCGCGGCCTCACCCTGCGTCGCTTCGCCAAGGTCGACGAAGATCGCAGGCGCGGCAGCGTGCCGCTCCAGCCGGGCCGAAGCGCGCGCGGCCATCTCCGCGGCGGCGACTCGGCACTGGGCCAGCTCGGCGGTGCGCCGCCCGCGGTTCAGCGCGGCCTCGCTGTCGCCGAAGATGAGCACGGCGGGCTTGTCGGCATATTCGATCATTCGGAGCGTATCATGCGCCATCTCAGGCTCCCCCGCCAGCAATGACTCCGAAATGGAGATTTGCCGTGCAGGCGCAGGCGGCGAAACGCTTTCCGCTCCGATCCGGACTCGATTGGGTCTACCAAGCGGCTCCATTTGCGTCGTTTTTCCGGCTCGCCAGAGCTTCTGCCCCGGCGGCTGCGCAACCCACGCAACCGGAGCAGGGGCGGACGGAAAACGCCTTCAAAAGGCATTAGTCTCCCGCGAGAGCTTCAGCTGTCGCGCGATTTCATCCATTTCGGATGTATTTGGGGCCAGCTCGGGTGCCGGCTTCGGCGCGTCACGCCAGCGACTTCACGATCTCTTCAGCCATCTTCTTGCCGTCGCCCAGCAACATCATCGTGTTGTCGCGGTAGAACAGGTCGTTGTCGATGCCGGCATAGCCGACGCCACCCATCGAGCGCTTCACGAATAGCACGGTCTTGGCCTTTTCGACGTCGAGCACCGGCATGCCGTAGATGGGCGAGCTCTTGTCGGTCTTGGCGGCGGGGTTGGTGACGTCGTTGGCGCCGATGACGAAAGCGACATCGGCCCGGGCGAACTCGGCGTTGATGTCCTCGAGCTCGAACACCTCGTCATACGGCACGTTGGCTTCGGCCAGCAGGACGTTCATGTGCCCCGGCATTCGGCCGGCGACGGGGTGGATTGCATATTTGACGTCGACTCCCTCCTTCTTGAGCAGATCGGCGAGTTCGCGCACAGCATGCTGCGCCTGTGCCACCGCCATGCCGTATCCGGGCACGATGATCACCAGCTCCGACTGCTTCATCAGGAAGCCGGCGTCCTCGGCCGAGCCGCGCTTCCACGGCCGGTCGATGGCCGCTTGGGCGCCGGCCGCTGCGTCGTCGCCGCCGAATCCGCCGGCGATCACCGAGATGAAGTTGCGGTTCATCGCCCGGCACATGATGTAGGACAGGATCGCGCCCGAGCTGCCGACCAGCGCGCCGGTGATGATCATCGCCGTGTTCTGGAGCGTGAAGCCCATCGCCGCCGCGGCCCATCCCGAATAGGAATTGAGCATCGAGATGACGACCGGCATGTCCGCGCCGCCGATCGGGATGATCAGCAGGAACCCGATCGCGAACGCGAGGCCGGCGATGGTCCAGAAGATCCACGGGCTCTGGTCCTGGGTGAAATAGGCGATCAGGCCCAGTATCGCGACCAGGGTGCCGAGGTTGATGACGTGCCGGAGCGGCAGCAGGATCGGCTTGCCCGACATGTTGCCGTTCAGCTTCAGGAAGGCGATGACCGAGCCGGAGAAGGTGATGGCGCCGATCGCCACGCCGAGGCCCATTTCCACCCGGCTGTTGAGGTGGATCAGCCCGTCCGCATCGGCGATCCCAAAGGCGAGCGGGTTCAGATAGGCCGCCGCGCCGACCAGCACGGCAGCCATGCCGACGAGGCTGTGGAAGGCGGCGACGAGCTGCGGCATCGCCGTCATCGCGATGCGCCGCGCGATGAAGAAGCCGATGCCGCCCCCGATCAGGATCGCGAGCGCGACTTCCCACAAAGTTGCGACCTCGTGAGTGACCAGCGTGGTCGCCACCGCGATTGCCATGCCGGCCATGCCGAAGCGGTTGCCGCGCTGCGAGCTTACCGGGCTGGAGAGGCCCCGAAGCGCGAGAATGAAGCAAACGCCCGCGATCAGATAAGCGAGCATTACCCAGGCGGGAGCGGCGGCGGCCTCATGCATGGGTTATTTCCCCCCTCACCCTCAGCGCTCCTTTTTCTTGTACATGGCGAGCATCCGCGCCGTTACCGCGAAGCCGCCGAAGATGTTGACGCTCGCCATCACCACGGCAGCAAGGCCGAGCCATTTCGCGCCCGGCGCTCCGGCGGCCAGCGCGGCGATCAGAGCGCCGACCACGATCACCGACGAGATGGCGTTGGTGACCGACATGAGCGGCGTGTGCAGCGCCGGAGTCACCGACCACACGACATAATAGCCGACGAAGCAGGCCAGCACGAAGATCGAAAGGATGGCGATGAAGTCCATAGGGCTATCCTGCAGCAACGGAGGGGCGGGCGACGGC
>DASZEO010000380.1:0-2738 GCA_035940755.1 Allosphingosinicella sp.
AATGCACTGCAGCGGCCGAAGCGCTTCTTCGGCGCCGCGCGCAACATCGAGGAGGGTGGGTCGCTCTCGATCATCGCGACCGCGCTGATCGACACCGGCTCCAAGATGGACGAGGTCATCTTCGAGGAGTTCAAGGGCACCGGCAACTCGGAGATCGTGCTCGACCGCAAGGTCGCCGACAAGCGCATCTTCCCGGCGCTCGACGTCGGCAAGTCCGGCACCCGCAAGGAGGAGCTTCTCGTCGATCAGGGCACGCTCGCCAAGATGTGGGTCCTTCGCCGGATCCTGATGCAGATGGGCACGGTCGACGCGATGCAGTTCCTCCTCGATAAGATGAAGGACGCCAAGTCCAACGAGGACTTCTTCGCCTCGATGAACCAATAGCCGCGGCGGGCCATGTTCGACTTCGGCGACATCCTCACCGCGGCGGGCCTGGTCACGCTCGGCCAGGTGATCCTGATCGACCTCACCATGGCCGGCGACAATGTCGTCATCATGGGTACGCTCACCTCGGGCCTGCCCGAGCGCGAGCGGCGGCGCGTCATCATGCTCGGCGTCGGCATGGCGCTGGTGTTCCTGATCGGCTTCGCCCTGATCGCGACGCAGCTGCTCAAGCTGACCGGCTTGGTACTGGCGGGCGGCCTGCTACTGCTGTGGGTCGCCTACAACATGTATCGCGAGCTTCGGCACGCGGGCGCCCCGGTGACGGCGGACGATCCCACCACCGACGCGGTCGAGGGGCCGCCGGCCACCAAGACCTTCCTTCAGGCCGCCATCCAGGTCACCCTGGCCGACCTGTCGATGAGCCTCGACAACGTCCTCGCCGTCGCCGCCACGGCCAGAGACCATCCGGCGGTCCTGTTCATCGGCCTTGCCTTGTCCGTGACCCTCATGGGCGTCGCCGCCAATCTCGTCGCCAAGCTGGTGCAGCGCTACCGCTGGATCGCCTGGGGCGGGCTGATCCTGATCCTCTACGTCGCGTGCCGTATGATCTATGACGGCATCGTCGACGAACATTATGGCGTCCTCCACCTGATCCTGTAAGGCGCCGCGCATGGATCTTGCCGCCCTCTTCACCGCCGGCGGGCTCGCGGCGCTGGTCGAGGTGCTGCTGATCGACCTCGTCCTCGCCGGCGACAATGCGATCGTCGTGGGCGCGCTCGCGGCGGGCCTGCCGTCCGACCAGCGCCGCAAGGTCATCCTGATCGGCATCGGCGCCGCGCTGGTGCTGCGGGTCGGCTTCGCCCTGCTGGTCACTCAGCTGATGCAGGTGATCGGACTGATCCTTGCCGGCGGGCTGCTGCTGCTGTGGGTCGCGTGGAAGATGTACCGCGAGCTTCGCCACAAGGACGAATCGGCCGGCTCGGACGAAGTCGGCGGCGACGAGCGCTCCGGCCTCCGGCCCGCCAAGAGCTTCGCTGCGGCCGCCTGGGCGGTGGCGCTGGCGGACGTCTCGATGAGCCTCGACAACGTCCTGGCGGTCGCGGGCGCGGCCAGGGAGCACCCCTGGGTCCTGGTGGCGGGCCTGGTCCTGTCGGTAGGGCTGATGGGCGTGGCGGCGAACTTCATCGCCAAATATATCGACCGCTACCGCTGGATCGCCTGGATCGGCCTCGCGGTCATCGTCTGGGTCGCGGTGAGGATGATCTACGACGGCATCGTCGACCATGAAGTCGGCGTCTTGCGCTACGTCTGGCCCGAAGCGGCCGAGGCGGTGTCAGCCTAGACTCGCCGCGAGAAATTCTTCGGTACGCGAGTCCGCCAGCCGCGCCGCTTGTTCGCTTCGTCTTTTGCCCGTTTCGGCGGCGAAGCCGTGGTCCTCGCCGGGATAATCGTGGATCGTGACTCGCGGATGGTCGTCGAGCCCTTCGTGGATCTTGCGCTGCTGCTCTTCCGGTACAAAATGGTCGGCGCCGGCGATGTGGAGCAGAAGCGGCCTGGCGATGGCGTGCTTCTCGTGCAGCAAATTGTCGAGGCCGACCCCGTAATAGCCGACCGAGGCGTCGACGTCGGTGCGCGCCGCGGTCATGTAAGCGAGCCGCCCGCCGAGGCAGTAGCCGACGCAGCCGACCTTGTGCTCGCCGGGAAGCCGCTGCCGCGCGGCGCGGATCGTCGCCTCGATGTCCGCGATACCCTGATCCTGGTCGAACTGCTGCATCAGGCCGATCGCCCGCTGGAACTGGTCCGGCACGTCGGGGTCGAGCTCCACTCCGGGCTCGAGCCGCCAGAACAGGTCCGGCGCCAGCGCGAGATAGCCCAGGCTCGCCCAATGGTCGCACTTGCGGCGGATGCCTTCATTGACTCCGAATATCTCCTGGATGACGACGATGGCGCCGCGCGGGCTGGCTTCCGGCTCGGCCAGATAGGCGTCGAAGCGGCCGTCGCCGCCGAGCGTGTCGATGCGGATGGTGGCCATGGCTCTCCTCCTTGTCTGGGCGCGCCTCTACACACATAGAAGGGCCGGGCAACAGGAGCTTGGCCATGAAGATCAGCGTCGACGTCGACTGCACGCCCGAAGAGGCGCGCCGCTTCCTCGGCCTGCCCGACCTCACGCCAGTGCATGAGGCCTATGTCGAGAAGATGCAAAAAGCGGTCGCCGAAGGCGGCGGGCCGGAAATGTTCGCCGACATGATGAAGGCCTGGGGCCCGATGAGCGAGACCGGGATGAGCCTGTGGCGCCAGATGCTCGACCAGATGACGAAGAGCCCGCGCTGACCGACACCGTCTTCGCTTTGTCC
>DASZEO010000381.1:0-3795 GCA_035940755.1 Allosphingosinicella sp.
GGCCGAGGAGGATGCGCGCCGCAGCGATGGTCCAGAGCAGGTCGTCGAGGTCCGGCTCCGGCGCCGCCGCCTGCCGCGTGCGCGGCTTGGCGCGGAAGTTCTGGATGATGACTTCCTGGATGTGGCCATGGCGGGCGTGCAGCTCCGCGATAGTGCGCAGCGCCCCGATCCGTTCCACCCGCGTCTCGCCGATGCCGATCAGGATGCCGGTAGTGAAGGGCACGCGCAGCTCGCCGGCCAGCCGCAGCACTTCGAGCCGAGCCGCGGGGTGCTTGTCCGGGCTGCCGTGATGCACCTGGCCGGGCCCGCAGAGCCTGGCGCTCGCGCTCTCCAGCATCAGTCCCTGGCTGGCCGTGACCTCCCGCAGCGCGGCGATGTCCCCGCGTGTCATGACGCCCGGGTTGGCGTGCGGCAGCAGCCCGGTTTCCTTCAGCACCAGGCCACACATCGCGACGAGGTAGGAGATGGTCGTTGAAGATCCCAGCGCCGCCAGCGCCTCCCGCGCCTGGCGCCAGCGCAGCTCCGGCTTGTCGCCCAGTGTGAAGAGCGCCTCGGTGCAGCCGGTGGCGGCGCCGGCGCGGGCGATCCGCAGCACCTCCTGCGGCAGGAGATAGGCGGCGCGGCCGGGCCGCGGCGCCTCGGCAAAGGCGCAGTAATGGCATACATCGCGGCAGAGCTTCGTGAGCGGAATGAACACTTTGCGGGAATAGCTCACCAGCCGGCCATGCGCCGCATCCCGCAGCGCCGCCGCCTCCGCCATCATCGCGTCCAAGGGCATGGCTTCCAGCCGATGCTGCACGCTTGCGCTCCCTCGCCACTCGCCCCCATCGTGGGTGCTGCCCGGGCCGGATGCAATGCGTGGGCAGAGGAGGGAACTGCATGCAGATCGGCTTCAGCGCGCCGAGCGGCGGTCCGCTCGCCTCGCCCGCGGCCCTGACCCGTCTGGCCCAGGAAGCCGAGGCGATGGGCTTCGGCTACGCCACGGTCAGCGACCACGTGGTCATCCCGACCAACATCCACGCGAAATATCCCTATACCGACAGCGGCGAATTCCCGGCCAGCTCGCGCGGCGAGCGGCACGAGCAGCTCACCCAGGTGATGTTCCTCGCGGCGAAGACCGAGCGGCTACGGCTGGTCACCTCGGTGATGGTGGTGCCGCACCGGCCGGCGTTGCTGGCGGCGAAGGCGATCTCCACCATCGACGTGCTCTCCGGCGGGCGCCTGACGCTCGGTATCGGTGTTGGTTGGCTGCAGGAGGAGTTCGAGGCGCTGCAGGTGCCGGACTTCGCCGCCCGCGGCAAGGTGACCGACGAGTACATCCTGGCGGCGAAGACGCTCTGGACCGCGACGCTTCCCCGCTTCGAGGGCGAGTTCGTGCGCTTCGACGCGATCACCTTCGAGCCGAAGCCGGCGCAGCAGGGCGGCCCGCCGATCTGGGTCGGCGGCGAGAGCGGCCCGGCGCTACGCCGCGCTGCCCGGCTCGGCGATGCCTGGTACCCGATCGGCACGAACCCCTCCTTCCCGCTCGACAGCCTCGCGCGCTACCGCGCCGGCATCGCCAAGCTGCGCGGCATGGTCGAGAAGGAGGGGCGCGACCCGGGGAAAGTCGCCCTCGCCTATCGCGTGCAAAAATACGGCCCCGAGGTCCCGGCCACCGCCGGCGACGGGGAGCGGCGATTGTTCTCCGGCACGCCGGCGCAGATCGCGGACGACCTGAAAGGGCTGCGTGACCTCGGCGTCGCGGCCGTCGACCTCACCTTCCCCGGCAGCACCGTCGAGGAAGTGGTCGCCAGCATGCGGAGCTTCCGGGACGGCGTGATGGCGAGGCTCTGACCATGCGTCTCGGCCTCACCCTCGCCATGGGCGCAGGCATCGACACGGCCCTGGTGCTGGAGGCGGAACGGCTCGGCTACAGCTCCGTCTGGTGCGGCGAGAGCTATGGCAGCGACGCGGTCAGCCCGATCGCCTGGGTGCTGGCGCGGACCTCCCGTATCAAGGCCGGCACCGGCATCATGCAGATGCCGGGGCGGACCCCCGCCTGCGCCGCCATGACGGCGATGACGCTGCAGCTCCTCTCAGACGACCGCTTTCTCTGCGGCATCGGGCCCTCCGGCCCGCAGGTGGTGGAGGGCTGGCACGGCCAGCCCTACGGCACGCCGCTGGGCCGCACGCGGGAGTACATCTCCATCATCCGCGCGATCGTGTCGCGGGAGAAGCCGCTGGAGCACCATGGGGAGCACTACCAGATCCCCTATGACGGGCCGGATGCCACGGGGCTCGGCAAGCCGCTGAAGAGCATCCTGCATGGCAGGCCGTTGAGGTTGTACTGCGCCTCCATCACCCCCGGCGGCATGCGGCTCGCCGGCGAGATCGGCGACGGCAACCTGCCGATCTTCATGTCGCCGGAGACGGCCGAGGCGGTGGCGAAGCCGACGCTTGAGGGCATGGCGAAGGCGGGCAAGCCGGCCGAACTCTCCCGGTTCGACATCGCGCCCTACGTCAAGATCCGCGTCGGCGCCGACCTGCAGGCCTGCCGGGACGCCTGCAAGCCGGAGCTCGCCCTCTACATCGGCGGCATGGGCGCGCGGGGAAAGAATTTCTACAACGACTACTGCAAGCGCCTGGGTTTTGCCGATGCGGCGGTGGCGATCCAGGACGCCTATCTCGCGGGTCGCAAGCAGGAGGCCGCGGTGGCTATGCCGGACGCGCTGGTGGACCAGATCGCCCTGGTCGGCCCGCCCGATCGCATCCGCGGCCGGCTGCAGGACTGGAAGGCAGTCGCGAAGGAGGGGAAGGTCGGCACGCTGGTGCTCACCGGCGCCACGCAGCAGGCGCTCAGGATCGTCGCCGAGGCGGCGCTGTAACGGCCGCGCGCCCGAGATGGTCGTTGGATGTCGGACCGTTGGCCGGACACGGTCGTCCACAAAGCCGACGGATGCGGACGGCAGGCTTGCAGCCCTGACATTTGGCGGATTGCAAGGCGCGTGTTGCGCTGGACGCGCCCGCGACGGCACGACCGGCGGCGACACGTGCCGCGCATGTCCGAAGCTTTCCCACTGGACCGGCAACGGCCCGTCCACCGCACCGGGGCGGTGGCCTCGTGGTCAGCTTCCTGCTTATGCTAGCCTCGTGGTGGTTCCGAGGGAGATCTCGCAATGGCCGAGGCCAGGCTCGCCCCCAACCTGCCCGATTGGATGTTGGAACATGCCAACCGCTATCTCGCCAGCGGCGGCACCGACGGGCACATGTACACCGTCACACCTCCGGGCTACCCGGAAATGACGGTCCCCTCCCTGCTGCTGACGACGACGGGCCGGAAGTCCGGGGAGAAGTTCATCTTCCCGCTTTTCTACGGTAAGGTCGGTGGCAGCTACGTCGTCGTGGCCTCGAAGGGCGGCGCGCCTGAACACCCTGGTTGGTACCGCAACCTGGTCGCCAATCCTGACGTCGAGATCCAGGTCGGCACTGCGAAGATTCAGGCGCGGGCCAGGACCGCCGTGGGTGACGAGCGCACCCGCCTTTGGGAGAAGGCGCTCAGCTTCTGGCCGCCCTATGCGGACTATCAGCGCAAGACCGAGCGCGAGATCCCTGTAGTCGTGCTCGACCCGGTCCAATAGCGCCTGCCGGAGCGCATGTCCGCAACCGGCCCGACCGTCGGCGGTGACCCACTTGGTTCTGTTGCGACGTTCGGCGGCCGCCTTGGCTTGGAATAGGCTGTGCCCGGGGTGGACCGGGGGCGCAGGGCTGCAGTGGGCCAGGGCGAGTGGTTCAACGGCCGGCAGTTCACGGCCGAGG
>DASZEO010000382.1:0-1738 GCA_035940755.1 Allosphingosinicella sp.
ATGCGGCCGGCCTGAGATCACCCCGCCGCCGATGACGATCCGCCGCGGCGCCGCGGCGCAGACCAGTGCGTGACAAAGCTGAGCGAGCGCGTGGGCGACCGTTTCCCACACCGGATCGTCGTCCGACAGCTCGGCCGCCGGGCGGCCGGCGCGCGCGGCGACGGCGCCGCCCGCCGCGAGCCCCTCTACGCAGGCGCCGTGATAGGGGCAGGCGCCGGGCCAGTCGTCGCCGGCGAGGCGGGCGACGCGGATGTGGCCGAGCTCGCCATGGGCGAAGCCGCGGGTCGGCCGGCCGTTAACGACAAGCCCGACCCCGACGCCGGTGCCGACGGTCACATAGGCGAAGTCGGCGAGGCCCGCGCCGGCGCCCCAGCGCATCTCCGCGAGGGCGGCGCCGTTGACGTCGGTGTCGAACGCGGCCGGCACCCCGAACGGCGCCGACAGCCGCCGCGCAACGTCGACCTGGCGCCAGCCGGGCTTTGGCGTGGTGGTGATGTGGCCCCAGAGCGGCGAAGCGGGATCGAGGTCGACCGGCCCGAAACTGGCGATGCCGAGCGCCGCGAAGCGCCGCTCGCTCCACCAGCGCCCGAGAATGGCTGTCACCTCGCCCAGAGTCTCGCCGGGCGACCGCGTCGGCACGGTCGTGCGCGCCACGATGTCGCGGCCGCGGGCGAGGATGCACACGCACTTGGTGCCGCCGAGCTCGACGCCGGCGAGGATGCGGGAGTCTTCCGGCCCGCTCAGGCCGCCGGCGCTCCGAGCGCGATCTTCAGCACGGCGAACAGCGCCAGGGCCGCGCCGAACACCGCGGCGAAGTTGATGACGGTGATCCAGAAGAACTTGCCGCCTTCGCCGTGGACATAGTCCTCGACCACGACCTGGAGGCCGAGCTTCAGGTGCCAGAAGGTCGCGACGACGAGCAGCAGCATCGGCACCGCGGCCAGCGGCTCGGCCAGCCATTGCCGGACCGTCGGATAGTCGAAGGCGGGAAGCCGAAGCAGCGAGGCGATCAGCCAGGCGAACAGCAGCAAAGTGGCCAGCGCGCTCAGCCGCTCGTGCCACCAATGGTCGGCGCCCGCCTTGGCGGCGCCCAGGCCGCGCACCCGGCCGAGCGGCGTCTCCATGGTCATGCGCTCCTCCCGAAGACGATCCACGCCCATAAGAGGGTGGTGAGCAGCACCGAGCCCAGCAGCGTCATGTTCGCCCAGAACTTGTTGGTCGAGAGCTCGTAGCCGGCGCCGATGTCCATCACCAGGTGGCGAAGCCCGGAGAGCGTGTGCTGAAAGAAGGCCCAGGTGAGGCCGATGCCGAGCACGTAGCCGGGGATGTTGAGGGCGCCGCTCTGCAGCGTGAGCAGGTCGACGAAGTCCGCATAGGCCTCGGCGCCGCGGGCGGCGGCGAGCAGCCACCAGACGAACAGGATTCCGCCGACCACCGCAAGGCCGGTGCCGGTGACGCGGTGGACGATCGAGACCAGCATGTGCGGCCCCCACTTCCACACGGTGAGGTGGGGCGACATCGGTCGATCGGGATTGCGGTGCATGAAAAACGGCCCCTGTTCGCTTGGCGCCGCTTTTAGCCGCCAAGCGGGCGGTTGCAAGGGAGCCGGCGAGCGAAAGATCGGCTGGGCGAAGCGCCATGGCTAACACCATCTTAACCATTCGCGCCGTAACCCGTTGCCGACGACAAGGCAGGCGATGGGAAGCTTGGGCACATGAACCAGGGCGAAGCGGGCGGG
>DASZEO010000383.1:0-1874 GCA_035940755.1 Allosphingosinicella sp.
AAGGCGCAGGTGTCGCGCCCGGCCATCTGGACCGAAGCCGCCGAGTAAGGTTACTCGGCGGCGACCGCCGCCGCTTCGTCCTGCACCACTTCCCGGAGATATTCGCCAAGGGCGGCGTCGAAGCTGCGCAGCATGATGCCGCGGCGGCTGGTGAGGGCGGTGCTCGACCGGCTCGGGGCGTCGGCTTCAAGCACCGCATCCGGATCGTAGCCCGCCCCCTGAGCGACGAGGCGGGCGAATTCGTGCCAGCTCACGCTGCCGGTATTGGCGAGATGCCAGATGCCCGTTTCGCCGTCGATCAGCAGGTCGAGCGCGGCATGGCACAGGTCCGGCACGTAGGTGGGTGACACGCTGGTGCGGCTGCAGGCGCTGACCGGTTCGCCGCGGGCGAGTCGGCTGAGCACGTCCCAGGCGAAATTGTACCGGTCCCAGGGGCCGAAGAAGGCGCTGGTGCGGATCACCAGCGCTTCGGCACCGGAGGCGAGGACGCGCCGCTCCGCCTCCGCCTTGCTCGCGCCGTACAGGCAGGCGGGGCTGACGGGGTCGTTCTCGTCATAAGGCTCGCCCTTCGACCCGTCGAAGACAAGATCGGAGGAGAAGGTGAGGAGCGGCACGCCGGCGGCGGCGCAGGCCAGGGCCAGCGTCTCGGCGCCGTCGGCATTGGCGGCCATGCACGCTCCCGGCTCGCGCTCGGCGTCGGCCACGCGCACATAGCCGGCGGTGTTGATCACGGCCCACGGCTGGAAGCGCTCGATCGCGGCCGCCACCGATCGGCCGTCGCAAATGTCCATTTCCTGGCGGCTGGTGAGGCAGAAGGGGAGGGCGCGGTCCTCACAGACGCGAGCGAAGGCGTTGCCGAGCGTGCCGGTGGCGCCCGTGATCAACAGCTTGCGGCCCTCCCGTTCGAGCGGCTTGCAGCGCCCGCTCCACGGGTAAAGCCGGGGCGGCCGGCGCCACCAGCCGGGGCTGTCGAGCACCGGATGGTCGAAATCCTGGCCGTGGGCGTAAGCGGCGGCGGCCCTGGCGACGATCGTCGGGCGGGGCTTTTCGCCGCGCGCGTCATAGGCGCCGGTGTCATAGAAGCCGTGCCGCTGGGTCAGCAGGAATCGCCAGTCGACATTGCCGAACAGCGACCAGACGGTGACGGCGCGAAGGTCGATGCCTTCCTCGCGCAGCTGATGTGCGGTGTTCCAGACTTCGGCGAACCACCGCAGCTGCTCGTCGCGGTGGCAGCCGTGGTGGACTTCAGTGATGGCGATCGGGATGTTGTAGCGGGCCCAGGCCTCGCGCAGGCGCGGACCGATCCCGGTGTCCGGCTCGAGCCTTTTCACCCGCACCGCCTCGGCGTCGACATAGGTGTCGCGCCCGTTCCCGCCCGGCTCGTGGCCGGGATAGAGGTAGTGGCGGTGGTCGAGGAACCGCTCCGACGTCAGATAATGGTTGATTCCGAGCAGGTCCGGCCGCCCTTCGCCGGTCGCCAGCCGGTCGAGCTGCGGCAGCGGCACGCCGGCGCCGCGCAGGAAGTTCCAGAACGGGTGGCGGTCATCGACTCGTCCGCACAGCAGATCGAGGCTCAGCCAGCGTCGCTCATTCTCGTGCGCCGCCTGGTAGCGCAGCGCCGCCGTCGAGAAGGTCTTGCCGAGATCCTCGGTCTGGACGAGCTGCGCCTGCGGAATGGCGCAGCGTATCGCCCGCATCGCTTCGAGCGTGCCGAGGCATTCGTTGGCGAGCACCCGCAGGAACGCGCCATAATCGCGGCGGTGCGGATACCAGTGACCGTAAAGCGCCGAGAAGCGTGCGGTGGTCAGCGGCTCGTTCACCGGCGTCCACTTCTCGATCCAGGGGTAACGCTCAGCGACGACCGCGGAAAATTC
>DASZEO010000384.1:0-2337 GCA_035940755.1 Allosphingosinicella sp.
CGCGCTGAGGCGAAGGCTCGTCCATGCGGTCGCCTCGCTGATGTCGCCGGAGCCGACGCGCGTGCCTTCCTGCCAGTAATAGTCGCCGCCGATGCTCACGCCCGGCGACAGCCGGTAGCTGGCGCCGGCGCCGGCGATCCACACGTCGCGAAAGTTGCTCGTCGCCGAATTGCCGACGAACTTGCGCCGCCCGCCCGCATAGACGCTGGCGTCGCCGAACTCGCGCACCAGGTCGGCGCCGGCGGTGAAGTCCACCTCGCCGGTGCCGAGCCGCCGCTGGCGCGACGCCGTCGGCAGCTTCACTCGGCCGTTCGCGTCGAGGTAGAAATCCGCGCCGAGCGGGATCGAATAGACGGCGCTGATCGAAACGTCGCCGATGCCGCGCGTGCTGCGCGATGCCGGGCCGTCGCTGCCGCCTCCGCCGCCGCCCTCATCGTCGTCGTCATCGTCGTCGTCGTCGACTTCGCCGCCCGAGCTGCCCGACGGACCGGGCCCGCCGGAGCCGGAATGGTCGTCGCCGCCGCCCGAGCCGGGGCCGCCCGAATCGTTGCCGATCGGCGTGTCGATCAGCGAGCCGGGGCCGTCGAGGAAGACGTAGGGAACGGAGACTCGGATGTTGAGGTTGCCGTTGGTGTAGCGGAGCGTCGCCGGGATCGAGAAGATCTCGGTATCCTCGGGATCGCCATAGTCGCCGACCGAATAATTGCCGCCCAGGGAGAGCCGCCACGTGCCGCTGCCGGAGGCGGCATTGGCGGTGGAGGCGGTGTCCTGCGCCTGGGCCTGGCCGGCCGCTGCGAAGGCTGCGCAGGCCACGGCAAGGGCGCGCATCGAAGTGCTGCTTTTCATACATTCTCCCCAGGGGAAAGCCGGCGAGCGAATCGCCGGCAGCTATTACCTTGAATAGAAAGGGGATTCCCGGCACGCAACACAAACCGGGAATCCCCTGGCGCTGTCACTGCCGCGCCCTGCAGGCGGTCAGCGGCCGGGGGAGCGCTGGCCAGCGTCATCGGCTCCCCGGCCATGGCGGACATGGCCGGCCGGATCGTCGGCGCCGCGCCCGTGGCGGACGTGCCCGGCGGGATCGTCGGCGCCGCGGCCGCGACCGCGGACGTCGCCGGGGGCATCGTCGCAGCCGCGGCACTGGCGGACATGGTCGCCGGCATCGTCGGCGCCGCGGCGCGCCTGGGCGGTCCCCACGGCCATGGTGGCCGCGAACGCGGCGAGCAGGGTGAACTTGATCGACTTGTGCATCGTGGATTCCTTCGTGATCTGGCATCGTCCAAATGCGCTGGACGCCACGACTACGAAGGCTGCGCGGCTTTATTCCCGGCCCGGCCGCGACGGCGGCGAATTTTGCCAGCCGCGACCGATCAGCTCCCGCTCGCGCGCCGGATCCAGCGGATCTCCGGCATGCAGGCGCTCGTAGATCGGGTCGAGCGTAGCGGTGTCGGCGCCCTCTGCGGTGCGGTAGCCGCCGCTGCCGGCCCCTTGGGCGGAGCCGGGGCTGGTCCCCTCGACGCGCCACGCCCCGCCGTCGCGGCATGCCACGCCGAGCTGCGGATCCTCGCCGGCGACCGCGAACTCGCGGCAGAAGCGCCCGGAGCCGTCGACGAAGCTCAGCGTCGGGGTAACGCTTCCGCCGCCGTCGAGCGGCTGGGACCGGCTCGAGGGCAGTTGCTGCATTGCGACCTGAAAGGCGGCGTTGCGCGAAAGGTCGCCGCTCTGGCCGCGGTTCACGAGTGAAAAAGAAAGTGCCGCGATCAGGCTGGCGGCGATCGCGCCGCCCGCCCAGGTCCAGGCGGGCAGGCGCCGGGCTGCTCGCCGCTCCCGCGCCGCGGCGAGGTCGATCACGGGCGCGGCTGGCGCGGCGAGCCCGAGCCGCTCCGCCATCCCCTCCGGCAGCGGCAGCTCGAACGCCGCCTTCAGGCGCTCGTCGTTGGCGCGCCACCGCTCCGCCTGGAGCGCCAGCTCGGGCCGCTGCTCCATGTCGCGCTCAAAGTCGGCGCGCTCCTCGGCGCTCATCGCGCCGTCGAGGAAGCGGGCGATCCGCTCGTCGTCTTGGTCGCTCACCGGCCGCTCCCGCCGTTCAGCTTGCGGTCGATCGCCTGGCGGGCGCGCGCCAGCCGGCTCATCACCGATCCGATCGGAATGTCGAGTATCTCGGCCGCCTCCTTGTAGGAGCGCCCGTCGAGGACCACGAGCGCCATCAGCGTCCGCTGGTCCTCCGAAAGCGCCTTCATCGCCGCCAGCGCGGCGCCGAGCTCCGAACGCTCCTCGACCACGTCGCGCCCGTCGACTCCGGCGCGCCCGCCGATCTCGTCCAGCTCCACCGAGACG
>DASZEO010000385.1:0-8606 GCA_035940755.1 Allosphingosinicella sp.
ACCCGACGCCGATGTTCGACGAGGCGGGCGAAGTGACCGGCGCGGTCAACATCCTGCTCGACCTCACCGACCGCCGCCAGGCGAGCGCGCTAAAGGCCCAGGCGCAGCGCTGCCGCCGCCTCGCCCAGTCGGTGACCGATATGCGGACGGTGGCGACGCTTCAGGCGATGGCCCTCGAATATGACGAGAAGGCGCGCTCGCTCGTCCTCAGCTGAGGGGCCCTTTCCGCCGGCAGGAGACGCGGCGGGGCCGATTTTCCCCAAGCATTGACCTGGGCGGCGGGCTGAGGGAAGCTGGCGACCCACCCACGGGAGAGAGCGCATGCGGCATCGCACAAGCGCGATCCTGCTGACGGCGATGCTGGCGAGCCCGGCCGGAGCGGGCGAGCGGGCGATGGAGACGCCCTGCTCCATCTCCGCCTATGTCACCGATCGCGATCCTCACGGCCTCAACGTCCGCGCCGGGCCTTCGACGCGGGCGGCGGTGCTGCGGGTGGTCAGCAATGCCGGATCGGGCGTCGCGGCGGTGCGCGCCCGGCGCGGCGGCTGGTTTCGGGTTGCGGCCATCGTCGATGCGGAGAGCGAGGCCGAATTGTTCCGCGGCGACGGCTGGGTGCACCGCTCGCTGCTCCACCTCGACGGCACGGCGGCTGACCCGCGCCTCTACGCCGCTCCCCGCCGCGATGCGCGGGTGCTCGCCCGAGTCGATCCCGATGAAGCCGACCTGGTGCTCATCGGCTGCTCCGGCGCCTGGGCGCAGGTGCACGTGCGCGGGCGCACCGGCTGGCTGTCCCCCGACGGCCAATGCAGCAACCCGCTGACCACCTGCGCCTGACCGGTTCGGGCTCGACGGTGGCAACCGGCCCTGCATGGTGTTAGTTTCCGGGTCATGACGCTCGGAACTCGTCCTGACGATGCCGCTCCGCGCCCGGCGAAGCTGAAGGCTGCCGATTTTTGGCTATTGGCCGATTCCGGCGCGTTCGCGAATCATGCACGTACGGAATTGCTCGAGGGGGAGATCTGGGTCGTGAACTCGGTCCATCGCTGGCACGCGCGGACGCTGGCCACGCTCACCCGCGAACTGGCGCGAGCGATCGAGGCGGTCGGCCTGCCGCTGGAGGTCTTAGCGGCGGGCAGCGTCTCGATGTCGGAAGACTCGGTCCCGGAGCCGGACCTTTCCGTGATCGCGCCCATTCACGGCGAGGCGGACACGATAGCCCTCGAGGAGCTGAAGATTGCAATCGAAGTCGCTGATTCGACGGCGGAGTTGGACCTTGGGCGGAAGACGAAGCTGTACGCGCGTCACGGCGTTCCCGAATATTGGGTGGTGCACCGCGAGCGGCGGGTCGTCGTCCAGATGTGGTCCCCCGCGGATGGCGATTATCTGCAGCGGCGGGATGTGCCGTTTGGCGCGACGATCGCGGCGGCGACGATCAATGGCCTCGCGGCGGAGACAGCGAGCATAACTTAGCTCGCCGGCGCGGCGGTGCTCCCTGACGCGGGAGCGACCCAATAGATGGGAACGCACTCAGCGCGTCAGCTTCCGGTACGTCATTCGGTGGGGCCTGTCCGCCTCCGGGCCCAGCCGCCGCCTCTTGTCTTCCTCATAGGCTTCGAAATTGCCTTCGAACCATTCGACCTGGCTGTCGCCTTCGAAGGCGAGGATGTGGGTGGCGAGGCGGTCCAGAAAGAAGCGGTCGTGGCTGATGATGACGGCGCAGCCGGCGAAATTCTCGAGCGCCTCCTCGAGCGCGCGAAGCGTCTCGACGTCGAGGTCGTTGGTCGGCTCGTCGAGCAGGAGGACGTTGCCGCCCTTCTTCAGCATCTTGGCCATGTGGACGCGGTTGCGCTCGCCGCCCGAGAGCTGGCCCACCTTCTTCTGCTGGTCGGGGCCCTTGAAGTTGAAGGCGCCGACATAAGCGCGCGTCCCAATCTCATGTTTCCCAAAGCGAAAGACGTCGAGGCCGTCGGAAATTTCCTCCCAGACGTTCTTGTTGGGCGCCAGGTGGTCGCGCGACTGATCGACGTAACCGAGGGCAACCGTCGGCCCGATCTTGACCTCGCCTCCGTCGGGCTGCTCCTGGCCGGTGATGAGGCGGAACAGGGTGGTCTTGCCGGCGCCGTTGGGGCCGATCACCCCGACGATTCCGCCGGGCGGGAGCGAGAAGCTCAGATCCTCGAACAGCAATTTGTCGCCATAGGCCTTGGTGAGACCCTTCGCGTCGATGACGTTGCCGCCGAGCCGCTCGGGCACCTGGATCAGGATCTGGGCCTTGCCGGGGGTGCGGTTCTCCTGCGCTTCGACCAGCTCGTCGAAGGCGCGGATTCGGGCCTTCGACTTGGCCTGGCGCGCCTTGGGGGAGCGGCGGATCCATTCGAGCTCGTCGTTGATCGCCTTCTGCTTGCCTGCTTCCTCGCGCTCCTCCTGCTCCAGCCTCTTAGCTTTCTTCTCCAAATAGCCGGAATAGTTGGATTCGTAGATGAAGTAGCGGCCTCGATCGAGCTCCAGAACCCAGGAGACGACGTTGTCGAGGAAATAGCGGTCGTGAGTGACCAGGATGACGTTGCCGGGATAATCGATCAGGTGCTTTTCGAGCCACTGCACGCTCTCGGCATCGAGATGGTTGGTCGGCTCGTCGAGCAGCAGGATGTCCGGCTTTTCGAGCAGCAGCCGGGTGAGGGCCACTCGCCTTTTCTCGCCGCCGGAGAGGTTGTCGACCGCGGCGTCGCCGGGGGGACAGCGAAGCGCGTCCATCGCAATCTCGAGCTGGTTGTCGAGCGTCCAGCCGTCGACCGCGTCGATCTTCTCCTGGAGCTCGCCCATCTCGAGCATCAGCGCGTCGAAATCGGCGTCCGAGGGCGGATCGGCCATCAGCGCGCTGATCATGTTGAAGCGGTCCATCATGTCGGCGACCGGCCGGACGGCGTCCATGACGTTCTCGCGCACGGTCTTGGCCGGATCGAGCTGCGGTTCCTGCTCGAGATAGCCGACACTGATCCCCTCCCCCGGCCAGGCCTCGCCGACAAACTCCCTGTCGCGGCCGGCCATGATCTTCATCAGCGTCGACTTGCCCGAGCCGTTGGGACCGACGATGCCGATCTTGGCGTCGGGATAGAATTGCAGGTGGACGTTGTTGAGGATCGGCTTGGGGGCGCCGGGGAAGGTCTTGGAAAGACCCTTCATCACAAAGCTGTACTGCGCGGCCATGAGGCGCTGGCTCTCCAAGGGTCGGAAAATAGCGGAATTTCGCGGCCGCTACCTAGTGCGCCCGAATGGGATTGGCAAACCCCGATAGTCTATGATCCTTCCCGCGATTGCCCTAAACGCCCGGGATGCCAAGGGCTCAGCAGCGACAGACGATCGAGGGTCCGTTCGGAGAACTGCTCGCGGCGCCGGATACCAACGGCCAGTCGCCGCCTCACTTCCATTCCACCTTCGCGATCGGCGTCGGCCGTTCCGGCTCGGGCACGCTCTTCGCCCGCGACCGCGCCTGGAGATATTCTGAGGGGATGGTCGTGGTCACCAACCCCTATGAGCCGCATTGGGGACGCCCGGACCCCGGCGGCGTCGGCTACAGCCTGCTCTATCCGCGACTCGGCTGGCTTTCCGCGCTGCTGGGAGATGAGGCGATGCATTTCCAAAGCCCGGTCATCGACGACCCCGCCCTCGCCGACCGCCTCCTGAAGGCCTTCGATGCAGTGGCCGAGCGGAACGACGTCAGCCTGCTCGGAGAAGCCGTAGTCGTCCTCTTCCGCCGCCACGCGCGGTTTCGGCCGTCCGCGGCGCGGCCGTCGATCGCCGCGCCCGCCGCGGCCGACGGGGCGATCGCGAGCAGCGCAGCCGAAGCGGGGCTGAGCCGCTCCTATTACAGCCGCAAGCACAGGCAGGCGACCGGCCTCAGCCCACTCGATTACCGCCGTCAGGCGCGCGTGCTCGCCGCCCGCGCGATGATCGAAGCGGGCGCCGGCCTCGCCGCCGCGGCCGCCGACGCCGGCTTCGCCGACCAGGCGCACATGTCGCGCCAGTTCCGCCAGATCCTGGGTGTGACGCCAGGCGCCTACCGCCGGCAGGGCTGAGCACAAGCGTTCAAGACGCGGTTCGGAACAGCGCCGATGAAGAGGCTCACCTTATCCGGGAGTCCCGATGCCGCACCTCTTCCTGAAACTCGCCGCCATCATTGCGCTCTTAGCCGCGCCGCAGGCCCAAGCGGCGTCGCCTGGCGGAGCGATGGCGGATTTGCTGCGGGTGTTCGCCACTGGCGACCAGGCGGAATATGAGCGCTTTGTCGCGACTCGGTTCGACCCGGAGGCGCTCCGCACGACTTCCGTGCGCGAGCGGGCGGATCGGCTGGCACGGCTCTTTGTCGACAGCGGCGGCTTTCGCCTCGCGCAGCCGCCGAGGTCGAAGGACCGAATTGAGACGGCGATCGCCACCGGCGTCCTGACCCAGCTTCCTTATTGCCTGACGCTTCGCTCGCGCACGTTGAACGGGCGCAGCTTGATCGCCGACTTCGCCGCTGCCGATCTCCCGCTGCCGTCGTCGCCGTCGTTGCGCACGCCCTCGCCGGCCGAAGTCTCCCGCACGATGATCCCGTTCATGAACAGGCTCGCAGCCGCCGACACCTTCTCCGGCGTGATCCTGATCGCCCGCAACGGGCGGCCGTTCCTGCGGCGCGCCTACGGCCGCGCCAGCATCGCCTATGACGAGCGGGTGAGCTTGGACACGCGCTTCAACACGGCCTCGATCGGCAAGAGCTTCACGGCCGTCGCGATCGGACAATTGCTCGATCAGGGCCGCCTGTCGCTCGACGATCCGGTCGGCCGCCACCTTCCCGACTTTCCCGATGCGGCCGTGCGCGAGCGGGTGACGATCCGCCACCTGCTGACCCACACCTCCGGGCTCGGCGCGGCATCCGAATTCACCGCCAGTCCGCTTTGGCCGGAGCGTCGCGCGCGGATCAGGACGATTGCGGACTATTTGCCCCTCATTACCGGGCATCCGCTGGTGAGCGAGCCCGGCGCCCAATATGCTTATTCGAATGCGGGCTTCGTCATTCTCGGGTTGATCATCGAAAGGCTGACCGGGCGCCCCTACTACGACGTCATCCAGGAGCGGGTGTTCGCGCCTGCCGGCATGACGCGCAGCTTCTACCATCAAAGCGACCATGAGGATCCGGACGTCGCCACCGGCCTCACCCACTTCGTGTTCGAGGACGGGGATTATCGTTTCCGGTTGGGGCCGCGCCGCAATTCGACGCTCGAAGGCTCGATGCGGGGCGGAAGCCATGGCGGCGCCCATGTCACCGCCGACGACCTGCTTCGCTTCATGACCGCGGTCCGCAACGCGCGGCTTACCTCCGCAGCGACGGCGCGACTGCTCACCACGCCGCAGGGCGCCGGCCGGCTCGAGGACATGCGCAACGGCTTCGGCTTCGAGATCATGTCTCAGAACGGCCACACAATCGTCGGCCACGGCGGCGGCGACATCGGCGTCTCCTCCTTCATCTACCACTTCAACGACAGCGGCTACACGGTGGTCGTCCTCTCTAACTACGATCCGCGCGCGATCCGCGTCATTGCCCGCCAGGTGCGGGGGCTGCTGACCCGCTCGGCGCTCGGCCCGCAGTCGCCGCCGCCGCCCAGCGACTGCTCGCCCGGCGACTGAATCGATTGGCAAGCCGGGGAGCCGCGCCTAAGCGGACGCGATGAAAAAGCTTTTCCTTCTTGCGGCTGCCCTCGTCTCGTTCCCGCTCTTCGCCCAGCCGGCCAGCGATCCTGCCGCCGCGCTCCGCGACTCCGCGCTGCAGGGGGACGAGGTCGCCTGGAATTTCGTCGAGGGCCTGACCACTGAAGTCGGCCAGCGGCTCGCCGGCACCGAGGCGGAGGCTCGGGGCCGCGAGTGGGCGGTGCGCCGCCTCACCGAGCTCGGCTTCAGCAACGTCCACGTCGAGCCGTTCGACATGCCGGTGTGGGTCCGCGGCGAGGAAAGCGCCGAGATCGTCTCGCCCTTCCCGCAACGGCTGGTCGTCACAGCGCTCGGCAACAGCGGCGCGACGCCGGCCCGCGGCATCGAGGCTGAGGTCGTGGGCTTCGACAGCATCGCGGCGCTCGAGGCCGCGCCGGACGCGGCGGTTCGCGGCAAGATCGTCTTCATCGACCATCGCATGATGCCTACCCAGGACGGTTCCGGCTACGGCCAATTCGGCGCGCCGCGGCGCCAGGGCCCGAGCATCGCCAGCCGCAAGGGGGCGGCGGCGATCGTCGTCCGATCGATCGGCACCGACCACCACCGCAACCCCCACACCGGCGTGCAGACGTTCGCCGAAGGGGTGCGGCCGATCCCGGCCGGCGCTCTCACCGTTCCCGACGCCGAGCAGCTCCAGCGCATTCTCGCGCGAGGTCGGCCGGTGCGGATGCGGCTGACGCTGACGCCGCGCAACATCGGCCGGCGCCAGTCGGGCAACGTCGTCGCCGAGGTGCCCGGCAGCGATCCCTCAGCGGGGATCATCGCCATTGGCGGCCATCTCGACAGCTGGGATCTGGGGACCGGCGCGATCGACGACGCCGCCGGCCTCGCCATCACCACGGCGGCGGCGCACCGGATCATGCAGGCCGGGCGGCCGCGGCGGACGATCCGGATCGTGCTGTTCGGCGCCGAAGAGCCGGGCGGCTTCGGCGGCGAAGCCTATTTCCAGCGCCACCGAAGCGAGAACGTCGTGCTCGTTGCCGAATCCGACTTCGGCGCCGATCGGGTGTGGCGGGTCAAGGCTAAGCTTGCCGACGCGAATGGCGGCCTCGACGACCGCCTCGCGGCCTTGCTCGCCCCCCTCGGGATCGTGCGCGGCGGCCGCGAGGCCGGCGCCGGCACCGATCTCGGCCCGTGGGTGGAAGCCGGCGTGGCGGCGATCGACCTCAATCAGGACGGCACCCGCTATTTCGACTACCACCACACGCCGGACGACACGCTCGACAAGATCGATCCCGCGCAGCTGAGGCAGAATGTCGCCGCCTGGACGGCGATGCTGGCAGTGATGGCGAACGCCCCCGAGGCGATCGTAAGGCCGGGAACGGCGGCGGCACAGGGGCACTAGGCCCTACTTCGCTCTTCGAGCTTCGAAGGGCCACCCTGCGTAGCTCGCGAACGCGAGCGAAGCAGGGTGGTCGGGGAGACAGGATTCGAACCTGCGACCCTCTGCTCCCAAAGCAGATGCGCTACCAGGCTGCGCTACTCCCCGAGACCACCCCACGAAGTGGCACTTCGTGCGGACCCCATAGAAGAAGTCCGTTTCGAAATCCGCCTCAAAGTACCACTTTGAGGCGAGGAGTGGGCCCGGAAGGATTCGAACCTCCAACCTAGCCGTTATGAGCGGCCGGCTCTACCGTTGAGCTACAGGCCCTTTCCCGAAGCTGGGCCGCGCGATAGCGCGGACGGGCTGCCGAAACCAGCCGGTGCTGCACGGACGGGCGGTTCAGGCGCTCTCTTCGCTCTGCCCCGGCTGCGAAGCCTCGGCAGCTGAGCCGGGCAGGTAGACCGAAATGCGCTGCTCGCCGACGTCGAGGCCGCCGCCCGCCGCCTCGGCCAGGTTGCGGACCAGCCGTAGCGCGAAACCCAGGCCGAGCGCGGGCGCTCCGGGCCAGTCTCCTTCGGGGCTGTAGCCCGGGTCGAGCAGGGCATTCTCGCCCAGTGCGGCGATCGCCCGCGGCCGGTCCACCGACAGCCGAACGAAGCGCCGCTCGCCGCGAGTCTCCGCAGCCATCGTGGCGGCGATCGTCTCGCCCGAATCCGCCAATCCGATGGTGGCCGCGAGCAGCCGCGCATACATGCGCTCCGCAGCAGCAGGTTCGACGGCGGCCGTCGGGAGGTCCGGCGCGACCGCCAGCGTCAAGGCGGCGCCACGCTGCTCGGCTACGAGACGATAGGAATCGAACAGCCGGCCCAGCAACGCCGCGGCATCGACGGCGCCCTCCCCGAAATCGAGCCGCTGAGTCTCCAGCCGCGCCGCGGTATCGAGGTCGTCGACGGCGGTGAGGAGCCCTCTTGCCTGGCCCACGATGTCGCCCGCCTGGCTTCGGTAAGGCGCCGCGGCGGGGCCGAGATACTGCCCCTCGATCATCTCGGCGAAACCGATGATGGCGTTGAGCGGCGTCCGCAGCTCGTGGATCAGCTGGCGCAGCGAATCGGCGGGGAAGTGGGTGCCGAAGACGCCCGAGGCGCCCATATCTTCGGATTCGGTGCGGGCGATCTCGTCTATGCGCGGGCGGCGCGCCATGCCGCGATAGCCGAGGAAGCTGCCGCGCTGCGGATCGAAGAACGGCACTCCGGAAATCCGCCAATCACCGGCGGCCGGGCCTTCGCCCGGTACGCTGAAGCGGGCATCGCGGAACGGCGAGCGTTTCTCGAACGCGCCCGCCGCCTGGCCGTCGACGCCATGCTGTCCCGGCCCGGCAATGGCGGCGATGGTCTGGCCGATCAGAGCCTCGCGCGGCGCCCCGTCGATCCAGCGGAAGATGCCTTCGGAGCCGGTTTCCCAGCGGAATTCCTCGAGCGGCCCGGCCTCGCCATCAGCGGCTACCGGAGCCGTGGCTTCCTCCTTCTGACGGCGGAAC
>DASZEO010000386.1:0-9806 GCA_035940755.1 Allosphingosinicella sp.
GTCATGGAAACGTCCTTCCCCTGAATTTCACGCAGGCAAGGGCAGGCGCCCGCGAGAGGGGCGCGCCCGGTGTGGCGCGGCCTTTACGGGGGAAAGGCGGAGCTTTCAACACCGCAGGCGCACCGGCCGCGGCGCCCGGAAGCCGTTAGCGATCGTGTTCATAACCCAGGTTGGGGGGCAGCGGGACGAACTTGCCCGAGCAGGTGAGGGCGAGCCCGGTTCCTGCCTCGAACCGGCCGATTCGGGAGAAAGGCAGGCCGATCTCCTGCGCGAGCGCGAGCAGTTGCGGCGCGGCGTCCGGCCCGGCCGCGAAGAGAAGCTCGTAATCGTCGCCGGCCGTCGCCGCCGCGAGCGGGTTGTCGAGGAGCGCCAGGAGCTCGGCGGAGCGGGGGATGTCCTCCAGCTCGATCTCCACCAGGCATCCACTGGCCTGCGCCATTCGCCGCGCGTCGATGAGCAGCCCGTCCGACACGTCCATCATCGCCGCAGCCAGCGGCGCCAGTCGCTGTCCCGCCTCCAGGCGTGGGCGGGGGTTGCGGTAGCGCTCGATCAGCCCCGCCGGCTCGCTTCGGCCGTTGCGGAGCAGGTCGAGGCCCGCGCCGGCGTCGCCGATCGTTCCGGTGACCCACAGATGATCGCCGGGCCGAGCGCCGGAGCGCGCCGGGACGGACGCGCCCGCACGGCCGATCGCCGTCATCCCCAGCGCGCGCGGCGCTCCGGCCGGCATGGCGACCGTGTCGCCGCCGAGCAGCGGGAGGTCGAACGCGGCCAGCGCCGTGCCGAGGCCGCGGCCGAAGGCGCGGTCCCAGCTCGCCTCGCCCAACGCATAGCCAAGCAGCACCCCGAGCGGGGCGGCACCCTTGGCGGCGAGGTCCGAAAGGTTCACCGCCACCAGCTTCCAGGCGACCTCTTCCGGCGGGTCCTCGGCAAGATAATGCACCCCCTCGACCAGCATGTCGTGGGTCAGGACGAGGGTCGCTCCCGCGACCTCCAGGACCGCGGCATCGTCGAGCAGGGCGCGGCTGGCGGGATCGGTGGCAAGGGCGCGCAGCGCCTCGATGAAGCCAGTCTCCGCGCTCACGCCTGCCCGCGCACCTCCCTGGCGATCGCGTCGAGCAGGCCGTTGACGAAGCCGGCTTCGCGCCTGTCGTAAAAGGCCTTGGCGACGTCGACATATTCGCTGATCGCGCTGCCGGTGGGGACATCGCGGCGGGCGGCGAGCTCGTACGCGCCGGCGCGAAGGATCGCCTTCATCGGCTTGTCGAGCCGCGCTAGCGACCAATCCTTCGCGAGCTTGCCAGCGATCAGCGCGTCGAGCTCGTCGCGCCGCGCCTCGACCCCCTTCACCACGTCGTCGAAGAAATCGACCTCGGCATCCGCATATTCGACGCCATCGATGGTGGCGCCGAGCCGATGGAGGTGGAATTCGTGAAGCAGCTGCGCCGTCGGCGTCCCCTCCATCTCCTGCTGATAGAGCGCCTGGACCGCCGCGAGGCGGGCGGCGGAACGGGACTGTGCGCGGGTGGCGGAAGCGGACATCGGCGGCGGCATAGCGGCGCCGGCAACGAAGCCCAAGCCCTTCAGTCCTGCCCGCGCGCCGTTTCGGCGACGAAGGAGCGGATGGCGGCGATCACGGGCTGCGGCTGCTCCCACGGAATGAAGTGGCCGGCGCTGTCGACGCGGGCGATGCGAAGGTCGTCCACGAGCTCTTCCAGACCCTCCATCTGGACCGGGAGCAGCGCCTTGTCCTTCATGCCCCACACGACCAGCGCCGGCACCTTGACGTGCGGGAAGGGCAGGTGGGTCCAGAGCGGCAGCGACGCCTTCTCGCCGGTCTCCGGAACGACGATGTCGGCCGCGCGATACCAGTTGAGCATCGCGGTCAGCGCACCCTCCTGCCGCCACTCGTCGAGATAGGCCTGACGCTCTTCGGGTGAGAGTTTAGACAGGTCGGCATGGCTCCCGAACGTCTTGTCGAAGAAGGTGTCGAGCCCCATCGCCTTGATCCCCGCCTCCATCAGCGGGCTTCGGAAGGCGCGGATATATTGCGAGGCGGCGCGCTGCGCCGCGTCCTCGACGACCGAGCGCTGGAAGACCAGCGGGTGCGGCGCGTTGACGATGACCAGCCGCCGCACCCGGTCCGGATGCTTGAGCGCCGCCGCCCAAGCTACCGCGCCGCCCCAGTCGTGGCCGACGAGAGTGAACCGGCCGAGCCCGAGCCCGTCGGCGAGCGCGATCAGGTCCGCGACGATCTCGGTGGTCTTGTACCGCTCGACCCCTTCGGGCTTGTCGGAGCCGCCGAAGCCGCGCTGGTCCGGTGCGATGACCCGATAGTCGCGCGCCAGATCCGGCGCAACGGCGCGCCAGGTGCGGTGGGACTCCGGAAAGCCGTGGAGGAGGACGATCGGCTCGGCCTCCTCGGGTCCGCCGAGCTGGACCTTCAGGGTGACCCCGGTCGGAAGGCCGATGCGCGTCGTCTGCAGCGTACTCACGGGTAGCTCACCGTCGTCGGCACTTCGGGGAGCGGGATGAATTCCTCGCCGTCGTCGGGCGGAAGCGCGAAGCGGCCTGCCTTCCAGTCCTGGCGCGCCTCGCGGATCCGGTCGCGGCTCGAGGACACGAAATTCCACCAGACGTGGCGCGGCCCGTCGAGCGGGGCGCCGCCGCACAGCATGACATGGCCGCCGCCCTCGGAGCGGAGCGTGGCGCGGATGCCGGGCCGAAGCACGTAGAGCGTGCTCGGCTGAAGCGCCTGTCCGTCGAGCCATGCCTCCCCTTCGGCGACGTAGAGTGCCCGTTCCTCCGCCTCGGCGTCGACCGGCATCGCCCCGCCGGCGGCGAGGTTGATGTCGGCGTAGACGGTCTGGCTGTGGCAGGTCACCGGCGAGGTTTCCCCCCACAAGGTCCCCATCACCACGCGCGCGCGGGCATAGACGCCGTCGACGACCGGCAGCTCGTCCCTGGCGACATGTTCGAAGGCAGGGTCGATCTCCTCCTTCGCGCTCGGCAGCGCGAGCCAGGTCTGGATTCCGGAAAGCTCCGGGCCCTCCGGGCGGAGCGCCGCCGGCGAGCGCTCCGAGTGGGTGATGCCGCGCCCCGCGGTCATGAGGTTCACGGCGCCCGGCTCGATCGTCTGGAAGGTGCCGAGCGAATCGCGGTGGTCGATGGCGCCGGCGAACAAATAGGTGACGGTGGCGAGGTTGATGTGCGGATGCGGGCGAACGTCGATCCCCCGCCCCGCCTCGAGCTTCGCCGGGCCCATCTGGTCGAAGAAGATGAACGGGCCGATCGTCGTGCGCTGCTTGTGCGGCAGCGTCCGGTGCACCTTGAACCCGCCGAGATCGTGCGTCGCGGGCAGCAAAGTCTGGAGGAAAAGCTCGTCGGGCATCAGGCTACCCATAATCGTCATTGCGAGCGAAGCGAAGCAACCCAGTTTTGCGTCCGTGTCCGCTGGACTGCTTCGTCGCTTCGCTGCTCGCAATGACGGTAGCGACTACTCCCCCGGCGCCCTCGCCCGGATCGCCAGAGCGTGGATGCGCTCGCGCATCAGGTCGCCCAGCGCGGCGTTGACGGCGCGCTGGCGCTCGAGGCGGGACTTGCCGGCGAAGGCGGGCGCCTCGATCTCGACCGTGAAGTGGCTTTCGCCGCTGCCGTCATGGCCGGCATGGCCGCGATGCCTGTCGCTGTCGTCGATCACTTCGAGGCGCGTTGGAGCGAGCGCCTCGCGCAGGCGTTTGTCGATTTCGGCGGCGACGGGGCCGGTGAAAGAAGCGGTCATCCGGCCTATATAGGCGGGTTGGGAAGGAAAGGCAGTTCGGCTTGGCGAGTGCGGGCAAAAGGGAGGCTCGGTTTCATGGGCGGGTGGAGGCGGAGGGGCGGCATTGCGGCCATCCCGGATGCCGCTCGGCCGGCGAGTTCCGGGCGCCGGGGCCGCGCCGTCCCGGCTTCGACGGGCCGGGCGAATGGCGCTGGCTGTGCCTCGACCATGTCCGCCAGTTCAACGCGGGCTACAATTACTTCGCGGGCATGAGCCCGGAGGAGATCTCCGAGGCGCAGGGCCCCTATGGCGGCTGGGAGCGGGAAACCCGCGCCTTCTCCGTCAACGGCTCGCCCGCGCCGCGCTGGGCCGATTTCGTCGACCCGCTCGACGCGATCGGCGCCCGCTTCCGCCGCGAGCGCGCCGATGGTCCGCGCCGCGACGGCCGCGAGCTCAGCGAGCAGGACCGCCGCAACCTTAGAACGCTCGAGCTCGGCACCGATGTCGACCGGCGGGCGCTCCGGCAGCGTTACGCCGACCTGCTTCGCCGCTACCACCCCGACCATAATGGCGGCGACCGCAGCCATGAGAAAGCGTTGCAGGCCGTGATCGAGGCTTATACGGCGCTCAAGGGCCGCCCAGCCTTCGCCTGATCGAGAGACTCCCATGGCAGAAATCTCCAACGTGAAACCCGACAGCCGAGCGGCGACGGTGATGGATTCGCCCGACCGGATCGTGAAGGTGCGCGACCTGTTCGGAATCGATTCCGACATGGAGGTGCCGGCCTTCTCCGAAGCCGACGAGCGGGTGCCGGACCTCGACCCCGCCTACGTCTTCGATCCCGATACGACGCTCGCCATCTGCGCCGGCTTCGCCAAGAACCGCCGGGTGATGATCCAGGGCTATCACGGCACCGGCAAGTCGACCCACATCGAGCAGGTGGCGGCGCGGCTCAACTGGCCGCTGATCCGGATCAACCTCGACGCCCATATCAGCCGGATCGACCTGGTCGGCCGCGACGCGATCGTGCTTCGCGACGGCCAGCAGGTGACGGAGTTCCGCGAAGGCCTGCTGCCCTGGGCGCTGCAGACTCCGACCGCTCTGGTGTTCGACGAATATGACGCGGGGCGCCCCGACGTGATGTTCGTCATCCAGCGCGTCCTCGAAACCGAAGGCAAGCTCACGCTCCTGGACCAGAACCGGGTGATCCGCCCGCACGCGTATTTCCGCCTGTTCGCCACGACCAACACGGTCGGCCTCGGCGACACGACGGGCCTCTATCACGGCACGCAGCAGATCAATCAGGGCCAGATGGACCGCTGGAACGTCGTGGTGACCTTGAACTATTTGCCGGCCGAGACCGAGGCCCGCATCGTCCTCGCCAAGTCGGGCGAATACGACCATGAGGGCGGCCGCGCCGAGGTCGAGCGGATGATCAAGGTCGCGGACCTTACCCGCCGCGGCTTCATCAACGGCGACATCTCGACGGTAATGAGCCCGCGCACCGTGATCAGCTGGGCGCAGAACACGCTCATCTTCGGCGACATCGGCTTCGCCTTCCGCCTCTCCTTCCTCAACAAATGCGACGAGGCGGAGCGGCCGGTGGTCGCCGAATATTACCAGCGCGTGTTCGGCAAGGACCTGCCGGAAAGCGTCGTGGGGGCGGCCTGAAACCCGGTTCCAAGCATGACTGACGACAGCTGACCCGGCTTGACCGGCGCAGGGGAGTGGACTAACCGGACTAAGTTCCGAAAGTTACGAACATGGCCGATGCCGATCCACGCAAGATGATCAACGTCCACGACGCCAAGACCCATTTGTCGCGGCTGCTGGATCGCGCCCACGCCGGCGAGGAGATCATCCTCGCCAAGGCGGGCAAACCCTATGCAAAGCTCGTCCCGATCGGACAAGCTCCGAAGCGGACGAAGCGCAAGCCGGGAGGGCTCAAGCTCAGCGGCGCGATCCCCGACGCCGTCTGGTTCGACCCCTTGCCCGAGTCGGAGCTCGGGCTTTGGGAAGGCAAGCGCCTCGAAAAGTACGGCTATTGAGCGGATATCTCCTCGACACGCACAGCCTGCTCTGGTGGTGGACCGACGCCAAACGGCTCAGCGCCTCCGCCCGCGCGGTGATCGAGGCGGAGGAACGGATCGTGGTCAGCACCGCCAGCATTTGGGAGATTGCGATTAAGACTGCGGCCGGCAGGCTGTACGCGATCGAGGACTTCCGGCGCGACTATCGTCCGCTAATGGAGCGCAACGCCTTCGAATCGCTGGGCATCAGTGACGATCATGCATTGATGGCGGGTTTCCTGCCGGGCGAGCATCGCGATCCGTTCGACCGGATGCTCGCGGCGCAGGCGGTCATCGAGAATCTGACCGTGATCACCCGGGACCCGCAGCTTGCAGGCTTCGGCTGCCGGACCATGTGGTGACGGTGCATGGCCGAAGATAATAGCCTCGACGCCTTTCGCCACGCGCTGGGCGGCGCGACGCGGGCGATTGCGGGCGATGCCGAGGTCGAGGTGGGGTTCACCAGCGACGCGCCTTCGACGGCCGGCAAGGTGGTCAAGGCGCCGATGCCGACGCGCACGCTCGGGGCGAAGGAAGTCGCCGAGGCGCGCGGCTTTGCCGATGCGGCGGCGCTCAAGCTTCGCCACCACAATGCGCGCCTCCACGCCCGCGGCGCACCGGCCGACGAGGCGGCGCGGGCGGTGTTCGATGCCGCCGAGCAGGCGCGCTGCGAGGCGCTAGGCGCGCGCGCCATGGCCGGCGTTCGCGAGAATCTTTCGCGGCTGACCGAGCTTCGGCTGCGCACCGACCCGCTGACCCGCGCCCGCAACCGCGAGGAGGTCCCGCTCGCCTCGGCGATCGGGCTGATGGTGCGCGAGCGGCTGACCGGCGAGGCTGTGCCTCAGGAGGCAAGAGCCGGTCTGCAGCTGGTGTCGGAGTGGATCGAGGAGAGAGCCGGCGCCGGCCTCGACGCGCTCGGGCTTGCCCTCGACGACCAGGCGGCGTTCGCCGCCCTGGTGGGCAAGCTGATGCGCGACCTCGAGCTGGTCGAGGGCGAGCCGGAGGGGCCCGCGGAACCGGAGGGGGCGGACGAGGGCGAAAGCGACGAAGCGCAGGGCGGCGACGAGGGTGAGGAGGACGAGCCCGACGAGGGCGCCGGCCGCGGCGAGGCGGAGATTCGTGGCGAGCAGGAGGAAGGCGGGGAGCAGACGGAGCGCGACTGGAGCGAGGAGGAGCTCGGCGACGCTTCGGAAGGGCTCGGCGAAGAGGGCGATGAAGGCCTGCTCCCGGTGCGGCCGAATCGCCCACTGTCCGACCTGCCGCCGCAGTTCGACTACAAGGTCTTCGCCACCCAATATGACGAGATGGTCGGCGCGGCCGAGCTGTGCGACGAGGAGGAGCTGGGGCGGCTTCGGTCCTATCTCGACCAGCAGCTGGTCCACCTCCAGGGCGCCGTCACCAAGCTTGCCAACCGGCTTCAGCGGCGGCTGATGGCGCAGCAGTCGCGAAGCTGGGATTTCGACCAGGAGGAAGGGCTGCTCGACGCGGCCCGGCTCGCCCGAGTGATCGTCAATCCCGAGCACAGCCTGTCCTACAAGGTCGAGCGCGACACCGAGTTCCGCGACACCGTCGTCACCCTGCTGCTCGACAATTCAGGGTCGATGCGCGGCCGCCCCATCTCAATCGCCGCGATCAGCGCCGACATCCTCGCGCGAACGCTCGAGCGCTGCGGCGTCAAGGTCGAGATACTGGGCTTCACCACCCGCGCCTGGAAGGGCGGGCAGAGCCGCGAGAAATGGCTGACCGAGGGGCGCCCGCCCAATCCGGGGCGCCTGAATGACCTCAGGCACATCGTCTACAAGCAGGCCGACGAGCCGTGGCGCCGCGCGCGGCGCAACCTCGGCCTGATGATGCGCGAAGGCCTGCTCAAGGAGAATATCGACGGCGAGGCGCTGCTCTGGGCGCACAACCGGCTGATCGGGCGGGTCGAGGAGCGCAAGATCCTGATGGTGATCTCCGACGGCGCGCCGGTGGACGATTCGACGCTGTCGGTGAACAGCGGCACCTATCTGGAGCGGCATCTTCGCCAGGTGATCGGCTGGATCGAGGCGCGCTCGCCGGTCGAGCTCATCGCCATCGGCATCGGCCACGACGTCACTCGCTATTACAGCCGGGCGGTGACCATCATGGACGCCGAGCAACTCGGCGGAACCATGATCGAGCAGCTAGCGCAGTTGTTCGACAAGAGCTGACGGGGGTAGGGCCGGCCGCCCCGTGAGACGACCGGCCCCGCCCTCGATACGCTACGCGAGGGAACCGAAAACTCTGCCGACTGAACTAAACCGTTCGACCGGAAGCCTTTATCGCCTGATTCGCTTGAGCTTGTGCTGAATGGAGTCGTCAGCGGTTGTTCATGAAAATGGTCAGTATTCTGAACAAGAGGTCTGTCCGGGCCTTGCTGCTGCTCGGCGCGCTGGTCCTGCTGGCGACCATGGTCGATCCGCCGCCGCCGCCGCCGGAGCCGGGTGCCGCCTTCGCTTCAGTGACCGCCACGCCCGTCGCGCTCGACGCTGCCGATCCGGCGCGAAGCCGCGCGGGCCAGCTCGTTTTCCTGCGCGGCTGGGACCTGAACAGCGAGGAGCCGCGCTTCGGCGGCATCTCGGCGATGCAGGTGGAGGGGGAGCGCGTGACGGCGATCAGCGACGCCGGCGTGCTGTTCGCCTTCCCGCTGCCCCGACGTCCCGGAAGGCTGCCGCTGCAGCTGCGTCCGCTAGATCCATCGGGCGACGAGGGCGACAAAGGCAGCCGCGACACCGAATCGATGCTCTTTTTCGGCGGTTCGGCCTGGTTTGGCTTGGAGCGGCAGAATGCCGTTATCCGCTACCGCCGCAGCGACTGGAGGCGGGAGTCGGACGCGCAGCCGCGGGCGATGCGCGACTGGCGGGGCAATAGCGGGCCGGAAGCGATGGTGAGGCTGCGCGACGGCCGCTTCCTGGTCTTTTCTGAAGGGCGCGACGACGGCGCGGCTTTCAGCGACGTGGTGCTCTTCGCCGGCGACCCGGCGGATCCGGCGACGAGCGCGACGCGGCTGCGCTACCGGCGCTTGCCGGCCTTTCGGGTGACGGACGCGGCGCTTCTGCCGGACGGCCGCGTGCTGGTCCTCAATCGCCGCTTCACCTTACTCGAAGGCGTCGCGGCGAAGCTCGCCGTGGTGGAGATTGCGGGTCTGGGGGAGGGGGCGACGCTGGAGCCGCGCGGGATAGCAGACCTGCGGCCGCCGCTCACCGTCGACAATATGGAGGCGCTGAGCGTGGCCCAGGAGGGCGGCCGGACGATCGTGCGGATCGCGTCGGACGACAATTTCATGGCGCTGCAGCGGACCTTGCTGCTCGAGTTCGAGCTGCGCGAGTGAGGGCGCTCAGGCGGCGGCGGCTTCGCCCTGCTTCTTGGCGATCTCGCGCTTCAGGCGGCGGGCCTTGAGGCTGAGCTTCTCGCTGCTGGTCTTGGCGAGCCAATTGTCCAGCCCGCCGACATGCTCGACCGAGCGAAGGCCCGAGGTCGAGACGCGCAGCTTCACCTGGCGCCCGAGCGCATCGGAGATCAAGGTCACGTTCTGCAGGTTGGGCAGGAACGTGCGCTTGGTCTTGTTGTTGGCGTGGGAAACGTTGTGACCCACCTGCCGGCCCTTGCCGGTCAGTTCGCAAATCCGCGCCATTTCAATCTCTTCCTGGAGTGGGGCAGCCAAAGGTGCCCGGAAAACCCGGCGCAGATAGAGGCGATGCGCCGCTTCGTCAACCGCCGCCGCGCGCCCGCTTCGTTGCGGAGCGGCAACCAATCCGGGCGCATGTCGTTTGCTCACCGGGTTTTGAAAAGGCAAGCGAGGACCCCATGCTGCGCACACTCCTGCTGTTCATCGCGCTGCTCATCCTGATCGGCATCGCGCTGGTCGCTTTCGGCGTGATCAACCTGCACCAGGGCACTGACGGGAGCGTGTCCATCCAGACTCGCGACGTCGAGGTCGGCACCGCCGTCAAGAACGT
>DASZEO010000387.1:0-2451 GCA_035940755.1 Allosphingosinicella sp.
CGCCGACGGCGAAGTGCGGGCGTTCGCCAATGTCTGCCGCCACCGCGGCTCGCGCCTCGTCGACGGCACCGGCGGCTGCGCGAAGCGGCTGACCTGCCCCTATCACGGCTGGACCTACGGCGCCGACGGCCGCCTGATCGGGGTTCCCCGCAAGAGCGATTATGCGGGCCTGGACCAAGCCGATTGGGGGCTGATCCCCGTCGAGCTGGAACAGTGGCACGGCTTCATCTTCGTGCGCCTGGAGCGCGGCGGCGCAAGCGTCGCGGAGATGCTGGCGCCCTACGAGCCGGAGATCGCCCCTTACCGGCTCGAGGAGGTGCAGGCTCTCGGGCGGATCACCCTCAGGCCGCGCGAGGTGAACTGGAAGAACGTCGCAGACAATTATTCGGACGGGCTTCACATCGCCGTTGCCCATCCCGGCCTGACCCGGCTGTTCGGCGGCAATTACGCCATCGAGGCCGGCGAGCATGTCGACCGCATGTCGGGCGACCTGGTGGAGCGGCCGTCGCGCAACCTGTCGGAGCGCGCCTATCAGCAGCTCCTTCCCGACGAGGCGGGCCGGCGCTGGCTCTATTTCAAGCTGTGGCCGAACGTCGCCTTCGACCTCTACCCCGACCAGATCGACTTCATGCACTTCGTGCCCGTCAGCGCGACGCAGACGGTGATCCGCGAGATCAGCTACGCGCTGCCCGACGGCCGGCGCGAGATGAAGGCGGCGAGGTACCTCAACTGGCGGATCAACCGGCGAGTCAATGACGAGGACACGGCGCTGATCCGCCGGGTCCAGCAGGGCATGGGCTCGAGCCTCTACACGCCTGGGCCGCTGGGCAAGAGCGAGGTGTGCCTGAGGAGCTTCGCCACGAAGCTGCGGCGGCTCATCCCCGAGGCGCTGCTGGACCGGCCGCCGCCCCCGGGCTGGAGCGGCCGGCCCAGCGCATGAGGAAATAGATCGGGATGCCGACCGCGGTCATTGCCGCGCTCCACAGGCTCGCCTCGAGGCCGGCACCGTAAAAGGCCCACAAGCCGTAGACCAGACCGCCGAGCGCGATGGCGATGAAGCCGCGCGAGGTCCCGATCCGCTGCTCGCGCACCAGCTTCATCGCGGCCAGGGTGCCGGCCACGTAGAAGATGATCGTCGTCGAGGTCGTCACCAGCACCATGAACTGGAACAGCTTGGCGAGGCCGCGCGTGTAATTGACCAGCACCAGCAGCGTGGCCAGCCCGCTCGAGAGCAGGTGCATCCGGTAGGGCGATTCGAACCGGTTCTCGGCCGCGAACCATCCCGGGAACATGCCGCTGCGCGCCGGCCCGAGCAGGAGTTCGCCCTGAAGCAAGGTGAAGCCGTTGAGCGCGCCCAGCGCGGCGATGGCGGCGAACACAGCGACGAGGGCGCCGACCTTCGGTCCGATAAGCGCGCTGAAGAAGTGGGAGAAGGGCGCGCTCGATCCCGCCACGTCCGCCGCGGGAAGAAGCATCGTGACCGCCGAGCAGGACAGGAGGTAGATCATGCCGACGATCGCGGTGCCGAGCAGGGTCGCGCGCGGGATGGTGCGCTTGGGATCCTCGACCCGCTCCCCCGCCGCCATCGCGCTCTCAAAGCCCAGCATCGGGAAGAGCGTCAGAGTCGCGGCTGCGTTGATTGCGCCAAGGCCGATCGGCACGCTGTCGTGGGCGGGGAGGCTCACGCGACCGCTGGACAGCGCCCAAGCGGCAACGCCGATCGCGCCGAACAGAGGGATGAGCTTGAGCAAAGTGGTGACGAGCTGGGTGTCGCCGGCGGCGCGCACGCCGAGCAGGTTGACCCCCACGAGCAGCCAGACGAGCGCCACTGCGGTCGCCGGGCCGACCACCGATGCGGCGGCGCCGGGCCACAGCACCGAAAGGTTGGCGACCACGGCGAGCGCCAGCGCCGCATTGGTGACCCAGGTCGTGATCCAGTAGCTCCAGGCGATGACGAAGCCGGTGCCGGGCCCGAAGGCCGCGGCCGGATAGGTGAACGGGCCGCTGCCGCCGCCTATGTCCCGCGCGAGACGCGAAAGCACGACCGTGAGGCACAAGGTGCCGGCGAGCGTGGCGAGCCAGCCGTAAACGGAGTTCCAGCCGAGCGGCGCAAGGCTCGACGGCAGCAGGAACACGCCCGAGCCGACCATGTTGCCGACCACGAGTGCGACGCACATCGCCAGGCCGAGCTTGCGCCGGTGCTGTGTGGGAGCCCCCATCGGCGCACTTATGAGCCCGCGGGGGCTGTGCTCCAAGAATGAATTGGTGCGGCGTCCCCCGGACGCCGCCTCGGGCCGCAGGCGCGACTCGCCAATTCATGGTGCGGTCGAGAAGACTCGAACTTCCACGGCCTTTCGGCCACAGCGACCTCAACGCTGCGCGTCTACCAGTTCCGCCACGACCGCACGTCACGAGAAGCGCCGGCTCGACGGCCGGCTTGGCAGGCCGGTG
>DASZEO010000388.1:0-3040 GCA_035940755.1 Allosphingosinicella sp.
CGGTCGGCGACCAGGGTTTTGTTGTCGAGCTCGAGGAACGCCATTGTCTCTCCGTCACTAAGCGGCGTGGTCGCGCACCACGGCCACGAACGCCTCGCCATAGCGATCTAGCTTCGCCTCGCCGACCCCCGATACGCGCGACAGAGCGTGAAGGGTGGTCGGCTTGAGCTCCGCGATCTCACGAAGCGTGCTGTCGTGGAAGATGACGTAAGGCGGCAGGCCCGCCTCCGCCGCGATCTCGCGCCGCCGTGCACGCAGCGCCTCGAACAGCGGATCGTGCGGATAGTCCGCGGCCTTGCCGCCGCGCCGGCGGACGCGCTTCGGCGGCAGCACGACCTCCACCTTCGCGTTGCCCTTCAAGATCGGCTTGGCGGCGGGGCCGAAGGAAAGGCCGCCATAATCGTCGGCCCTCAGCGCGTCGCGCGCCATTAGCGCCCGGGCGACCGGCTTGACCAGCGCCAGCTCCGCCTCGTCCGCGATGCCGAACACGCTGAGCCGATGGTGGCCGAAGCCGTGCACCTTGTCCGTCTCGCGCCCGGCCAGCACGTCGGTCAAATGGCCGATGCCGAAGCGCATCTCCGTCCGGAACGCCGCCGACAGCAGCTTTTGCGCCGTGGTGGTGGCGTCCACCGCCTGCGGCGGATTGAGGCAATTGTCGCAATTGCCGCAGCTTTCCGGCGGATCCTCGCCGAAATGCCGGAGCAGGGTGGCTCGGCGGCAGCCGGCGCTCTCGACCAGGCTCGCCAGCGCGTTGAGCCGCTCGCGCTCGCCCGGCTGGCGCGTTTCGGCGACCTCCGAGGCGATCCGCCGCCGCGCCCGCGAAAAGTCCTCGGCGCCCCAGAACAGCCAGGCCTCAGCCGGCTCGCCGTCGCGGCCGGCGCGGCCGGTCTCCTGGTAATAGGCCTCGATCGACTTGGGGATCCCGGCATGGGCGACGAAGCGTACGTCCGGCTTGTCGATGCCCATGCCGAAGGCGATGGTGGCGACCATCACCATCTCCTCGGAGCGGACGAAGGCGGACTGGTTACGCGCCCGAACCGGCGGCTCCAGCCCGGCATGATAGGGGAGCACCGGCCGCCCGGACGCCGCGAGCTGCTCGGCCAGCCGCTCGGTCTGGTCGCGGCTCGGCGCGTAGACGATGCCGGGCCCGGGTTGCTCGGCGAGCAGCGCCTTGAGCTGCGCCGCCACGCCGTCCCGCGGCCGGACATGGTAGCGGATGTTCGGGCGGTCGAAGCCCGCGACGATCAGGCCCGTCTCGGGGATGCCGAGCTGGACCAGGATGTCCTCGCGCGTGCGCCGGTCGGCGGTCGCGGTGAGCGCCAGGCGGGGCACGTCCGGAAAGGCCTCGAGCAGCGGCCGAAGCAGCCTGTAGTCCGGCCGGAAATCGTGCCCCCATTCGGAAACGCAATGCGCCTCGTCGATGGCGACCAGCGCCAGCGGGATGCGGCCGATCAGGCTCCGGAACGCCTCGCCGGTTGCGCGTTCTGGAGCGACATAGAGCAGGTCGAGCTCGCCGCGCTTCAGCCGCTCGATCGTTTCGGCCCGGTTGCTGTCGACCGACGTCAGCGCGGCCGCCTTGATGCCGAACCCCTCCGCGGCGCGGATCTGGTCGTGCATCAGCGCGATCAGCGGCGAGATGACCAATGCGGTGCCGGGCCGCGCCAGCGCCGGTACCTGGTAGCAGAGCGACTTGCCCGCCCCGGTCGGCATTACCGCCAGCGTATGCTCGCCGGCCATGACGCGGCCGATCACCCGCTCCTGCACCCCGCGGAAGTCCTGGAAGCCGAATGTGGAGCGCAGGATGTCGAGCGGCGAAGCGGGCACGAGACCGGCCTTACCAGCTTCATCCCGTCCGCCAAGCCGCGACTCGGCAGCGGCGGCCCAATGGTCCGAATGTTCGCACTCGCGAGCCGTTCCACTGGCCTTCGAGGTGGCACCTGCTTGGGAGCGGTCGGCGAGCGGCTGGTGAAGCATGTCGGGAACATATCAGGAACGATGAGTGTAGGAAAGTTCCTTGAGCTGGGTGCCGGCTTGCGAGCTGAAGCGGACGTTCACCACGAACGGCAGCCACTTCCCGAGCAGAAGGCCGGCGGCGGCCGCTCAGCGTTCGATATAGCCGTTCTCGGCGAGGAAATAGCGCAGCGCGTCCGGGTAATTGTCGAACGTTATCTCCTGGCCATCCGGGCATTGATAGTCGACCAGCGCCGCTCGGCACCCGCCGGGCTGCGGCCAGTCGGTGTTGCGGTCATAGGCGCGCAGCATCTCCGCCCACGCCTCGTCGAACCGGCCCACCCGCGCCGCGCTCGCCACGTAAGCGGCGCACGCGCCGTTGGGGGAGGAATCCTCCGGGTGCAGGCAGGCCTGCCGCGCGTCGGCCATCGCCTGCTCGAAGATCGGGCGGAAGCCGGGGCGGTCGGAGACGTTCACCGGCCGGCCCCCGACGACGTTCATGATCTGCGGCGGCGCGAAGCTCTCGGCGTAGCTCGCGAAGGCGTAGAGGAAGGCATTGTCGACGAAGATGAAGTCCGGATTGCCGTCGCCGTCGCGGTCGGTGGGAAGCTCGTCGAAATAGTCGCCGTCCCATTCGCCGAGGTCGACCACCTGCAGCCGCCCGTCTTCCGGCAGGATCAGCTGCACCTCATTGCAGCAATGGGCCCCGCCGCTGAAGCTCTGGAACAGCACGTAGGGGCGGTCAGCGTCCCATTGTCCGACCGTCGCGCGGTGTTCCACCGACGGCGGCGTCAGCGACCCCGTGGCTTCCACCGGCGCGACGCCCGGAATCTCGACCCGCAGCACCGGGTTGATCAGATCGGGCGATTCGGCGTCTGGCCGGCCCTGGAAGGTGAGCGTCATCGGCCCGGACTGGTAGCGCGCGGTGTGCCGCTGCTCGAACGACCAGTCGATGTTCGTGCCGGGATCGACGCTCGTCGGCACCCGCTGGGCCTGCGCGGGGACGCTCGCTGCCAGGATGCAGGCGACCGAGACGGCGATCATTCGCATGTGACCCGGTCCCCTTCCTGCCACGGCAGCGGCCGCAGCT
>DASZEO010000389.1:0-11304 GCA_035940755.1 Allosphingosinicella sp.
CGAATATGACTATCAGAGCCCGGCCAACGGCGGTGCCGACCTCATCCGCGGCGGCTTCAACGACGACTATATCTACGGCGACGCCGGCGACGATCAGCTGTTCGGCGATTCGGGCGACGACTATATCGAAGGCAATGCCGGCAAGGACCGACTCGACGGCGGCTCCGGCGACGACCGGCTGGTCGTCGGCAACGTTGCCGAGGCGCAGGGCGACGTCGTCGTCGGCGGAACGGGCATCGACCGCCTCATTGCCGACTTCTCCGCCCGCACGACGGCGCTCACCTTCACCGCGCTGGACTCGCTCAGCACCTACGCGGTCGGCGGGTTCACGGTCACCGGCGTGGAGCGCTACTCGCTCACCGGCACGAATTTTGCCGATGCGCTGACCGGCTGGCTCCACGACGATCTCCTCAAGGGCGGCAATGCCGCCGACACGCTCAAGGGCAATTCCGGGTCGGACGAGCTGTACGGTCAGAGCGGCGCCGACATCATCTATGGCGGCAGCGGCAACGACTATATTTACGGCGACGATTACGGCCAGGCGTTCGACGACCAGCTCTTCGGCAATGACGGCCGCGACTCGATCAACGGCGGCGGGGGCAACGACAAGATCGACGGCGGCAACGGCAACGATTCGATTGCCGGCGAGGATGGCAATGACAGCCTGACCGCCGGTGCCGGCGACGATTCCGCCTCGGGCGGCGCGGGCGCCGACACGATCCTCGGCGGCGCCGGCAATGACGACCTCACCTCCGGCTATTCCTACTACTCCGTCCGCGGCGGCGACACCGGAATCGAGAAGGACAATATCGACGCCGGCGACGGCGATGACGAGGTGCTGATCGGCGTCGGCGATACCGGCAAGGGCGGCAACGGCACGGATCTGGTGCGCCTCTCGTTCGATTCGAGCACGATCGCGGTGAACTACACGCTGACGGTCAACCTGGTGACGCTCGCCAACGGCACCGTCGTGGGCGGCTTCGAGCAGCTGGAATTCGCCGGCGGCAGCGGCGGCGACGTGGTCACCGGCGGCGCCCTGCGCGACGTTCTCTACGGCGGCCTCGGCAACGACACCCTGACCGGCGGCGGCGGCAACGACCTGCTGGACGGCGACGACGGCACCGACATCCTGAACGGCGGCATCGGCAACGACACGCTGTTCAACAGCGGCACCGGCAACGACACGCTGAACGGCGGCGACAATGACGACACCCTCTATGACGGTGACGGGGCCGACAAGCTCAACGGCGATGCCGGCGCGGACACCATCTACATGGACGAGGACGATTTCGCCGCGGACGTGGTCAATGGCGGCACGGGCATCGACACGGTCGACTTCTTCGACAGCTTCATGTCGGTCTGGATCGACCTGACCACCCAGACCAACAATGACGGAGTCGCCAAGAACGACCGGTTCAGCCTCGTCGAGAACATCAACGGCACCATCTACGACGATGTCATCGTCGGCGACGGGATCGCCAACACCCTCGACGGCGGCGGCAGCGACGACGTCCTCAAGGGAATGGGCGGGGACGATCGGCTGATCGGCGGCAACGGCTCCGACGTCATGACCGGCGGCACGGGTGCGGATCGCTTCGTCCTCGAATATGGCGACAATCGCTTCACCAGCGACTGGCCGGCCGACGTCATCACCGACTTCCTGCGGGGAACCGACAAGCTCGAGATCGAGGACGCTTATTTCGGCGAGACGGTCGGTTTCACGGCCGGGGCCGGGATCAGCTCCGGCGCCGCGGTGGGTCCGCACCTCCACTTCGACACGGCGACGTCGCGGCTGTGGTACGATGACGACGGCACGGGCCTCGACGCGACTCCGGTGCTCATCGTGACGCTGACCGGCGTCACGAACCTCACCACGACCGACTTCGTCGTTGTCTGAACCACGGTCGCGGCCGGCGAGGCCGCGATCGAACACTATCGCAGCTGCCCCTGCAGAAGTGGGGGCAGCTGTTTTCCTGTGGAGTTCAGCGCTGCGGCGCCCACTTGGGAACGCGTCTTCCCGTTCGCCGTTCGGCATGGGATGTCGAGGAGAACAGGAATGCGCATCACTCTCGCGGCGGCCCTTGCGGCCGGCCTCCTGGTCGGCGCCTGCGGCGGCGGCCAGACCGAGACGACCGAGGCGGAGGAGGCACTCGCCAACGATTTGGATCCCTCTGCGCCGTCCCCGGGCAACGCCAATGCGGGGGGCAATGCGATGAACTCGGGGGCTCCGGCCACGGCAGAGGCTAACGCGCAGTAACCGAAGCGACTTAACCTGGAGTGGTGAGCCCAGCAGGATTCGAACCTGCGACCTACTGATTAAAAGTCAGTTGCTCTACCAACTGAGCTATGGGCCCGTTGCCGCCCCACCTAGGTTCGGGTGGAGACGCGGTCAACCGGACGGGGCCACGCGAGCCGGTGGAGCAAATGGCGCACCGTAGCCCCGCTCACGGGATCGCGCCAGCCTGGGGCGATCTCCGCCAGCGGCTCCAGCACGAACCGCCGCTCGCGGAACGCGGGGTGCGGGATGATCGGGCCCGGCCCGCCCCACGGGCCGGCGGACCACATCACGATGTCGAGGTCGAGCACTCGCGGCCCCCATTTGCGTCCGCCGCGCCGGCCGAAGTCGCGCTCCATCGCCTTGAGCCGCTCAAGCAGCTCGGGCGGGTCGAGCGGGCTCGTCAGGATCGCCGCGGCGTTGGCGAAGCTCCGCCCGGCGGGTCCCATCGCCGGCGTCGCCCTGATCCTGGAAGCAGCGTCGACGGCCAAGGCATCGAGGGCCGCGCGCACCGTCGCCCCCGGCGAGCCATGCCGGGAGCGGCGGTTTGAGCCGAGCGCGATCGCATAGCTTGTCTTCGCCATGAGCCGCCGCCTAGACGCTGCCGATGCTCTCCGAAAGCCCGACGCCCGCCACCGAAGCGCCGCGCGATTGCCCGCTCTGCCCGCGCCTCGTCGCCTACCGCCAGGCGCTTCGCTCGGAATATCCTGACTGGTGGAACGCACCGGTGCCGAATTTCGGCGATCCGCAGGCCTGGCTGGCGATTTGCGGCCTCGCCCCCGGCAAGCACGGCGCCAACCGCACGGGGCGCCCGTTCACCGGCGATTTCGCCGGCGTGCTTCTCTACGAGACTTTGCTCAAGTTCGGGCTCGCCGAGGGAAGCTATGAAGAGCGTGCCGACGACGGCTTTCGCCTGACCGGCGCAGCGATCGTCAACTCGGTCAAGTGCGTGCCGCCGCAGAACAAGCCGCTGCCGGAGGAGATCGCCAACTGCCGCACCTATTTCCTCCCTTCGCTCGCGGCCCTGCCGAAGGTTCGGGTGCTGGTCGCCCTCGGCCAGATCGCCCACAATGCCGGCGTGCGCGCCGCCGGCGCGCGCCAGGCGGCCTGTCGCTTCGACCACCTCGCCGAACACCGCCTCCCCGACGGCCGCATCCTCATCGATAGCTACCACTGCTCGCGCTACAACCAGAACACCAACCGCCTCACCCGCACGATGTTCGAGGACGTCTTCGCCCGGGCGCTTGCGGTGCGCGATCAGATGTCCTGAGTCAGCCGCCCGTAGAGCTCGGGCCTGCGGTCCCGGAAGAAGCCGAAGGCGGCGCGGTGCCGCTTCACCTGCGCCAGGTCGATCGCGGCGGTGAGCACGCCCGTCTCCTCGCGGCCGAATTCGGCAAGGATGTCGCCGCGCTCGTCGCAGATGAAGCTGTGGCCGTAGAAGACCTGTCCGCACTCGTTGCCGATGCGGTTGGCCGCGACGACGGGCACGACGTTCGCCACGGCATGGCCGATCATCGCCCGCCGCCACAGCCGGCTGGTGTCGAGGTCGGGGTCGTGGGGCTCCGTTCCGATGGCAGTGGGGTAGAAGAGGATCTCGGCGCCCATCAGCATCAGCGAGCGGGCGGTCTCGGGATACCATTGGTCCCAGCACACGCCCACGCCGAGCGTGGCCTGCGGCGTCTTCCACACCTTGAAGCCTGTATTGCCGGGGCGGAAGTAGAATTTCTCCTCGTAGCCCGGCCCGTCGGGGATGTGGCTCTTGCGGTAGACGCCCATGATCGCGCCCTGGTCGTCGATCATCGCCAGGCTGTTATAATGGTGCGGCCCTTCCGCCTCGAAGAAGCTGGTCGGGATGAAGATTTCCAGCTCGGCGGCGAGCTTCTGCATCGCCAGCACGGCGGGATGCTCGGCGGCCGGACGCGCGTTGGCGAACAGGCTCTCATCCTCGGTGCGGCAGAAATAGAGACCCTCGAAGAGCTCCGGCGGCAGCACCACCTTCGCGCCGCCGCCGGCCGCCTCGCGGACCAGGTCGGAGACGTTGCGGATATTCTCCTGCAGGTCGTCGCCGAAGGCGAGCTGCAGCGCCGCGACTTTGATCTCGGTCATTGCCGCTCCTTATCCTCCCGTGGCGCTGCAGGGGAGGGGGCCCTCCACCTCATTTCGGCACTTGCTGGCTGATGCAGTGGAAGCTGCCGCCGCCCGTGAGCACATGATCGGCGCGGATGCCGACGGCGTCGCGGTCAGGGAATAAGGCGCCGATCCGCTCGACCGCCGCCTCGTCGTTGGCGGCGCCGTAGGTGGGCACGACCACGCAGGCATTGCCGATGTAGAAGTTCATGTAGGACGCGGCGACGATTTCCCCGTCGCGCTCGATGAGGCCGGGGGAGGGGACCGGCTCGACCGTCACGCCCTCCACCCGCTCCGCCCGCCAGCGCGCATCGGCATAGACCTGCGCGTTCGGATCGGCGCCGCTCTCCGGCGTCGGGATGGCGAGCCGGCCCTCTCCGACGAAGCGGGCGATATTGTCGACATGGCCGTCGGTATGGTCGTTGATCAGCCCCTCGCCGAGCCACAGCAGCCGCTCGATGCCTAGGTCGCTGCGCAGCCGCACCTCCACCTCCTCCCGGGTCATGCCTGGATTGCGGTTCGGGTTGAGGAGGCACTGCTCGGTGGTGACGGCAAGGCCGGTGCCGTCGACGTCGATCGCGCCGCCTTCCAGCACCCATTCGTGGCGACGACGCGCGACGCCGACCCGTTCGGCCAGCCGTCTGGCGATGTCGTCGTCGCCTTCGAGGCGGAATTTGCCGCCCCAGCCGTTGAAGGCGAACGTCCCCGCCGCCCTGGTCTTGCCGTTGCCGAGGATGATCGGCCCGGTGTCGCGCAGCCAGATATCGCCGAACCTTTCCTCGACGATGGTGGCGAACGGCGCCAGCCGCCGCGCCGCTTCGGCCGAGTCGGGATCCGCGGCGACCAGCCGGACCTCCTCCCCGCGCCCGCCGGCGTGGACGGCGCGGGCGAACTCGGCGACCGCCTCGCGGGCCGGCTCCAGATCGTCCGCCCAGAGCTCGGCATGGCTGGGAAAGCCGATCCAGACGAATGCGTGCGGCGCCCATTCCGGCCGCTGGCGCAACCTCATCCCGTCGTCACTGGCCGGCGCGGGACCGGTCGCGGATCGCCCGGAACTCGTCGCCGCGGTTCCAGTTGGGCCAGTCCTCGCTCATCGCCAGCTCGCGGCCGATCCGGTAGAAGATGCCGAGCTCGCGAAGAGCACCGGTCCAGTCCCAGGACGGGTTATATTCGTCGCTTGGCTGATGATAGCGATTTGCGCGATAATCCTGAGCCGCCGCATGCCCCGCTGCGACTCCGCCGTTGACCAGGTCCTCGCCCAGCTTCGGGTAGAGCATCGGCACCCCCTGGCGGGCGAGGCTGAAATGGTCGGAGCGGTAATAATAGCCTGCTTCCGGCGCTGGCTCCGGCCGAAGCACCAAGCGGCTCGCCGCCGCGGCGCGCCTCAGATAGGCGTCGAGCTCCGACTTGCCGGCTCCCACCGAGACGAGGTCGCGGGCGTCGCCGAACAGGCTGAGGCTGTCCATGTTGATGCCGCCCGCCGTCTGCGCGAGCGGGAATATCGGGTGCTCGGCATAATAACGCGATCCCAGCAGCCCCGATTCCTCGGCGGTGACGGCGAGGAAGATCAAGGTCCGGTCGGGGGCGCCGGCGCGGACATGAGCCTCGGCGAGCGCGATCAGGCCTGCCGTGCCGCTGGCATTGTCGACCGCACCGTTGCAAATGTCGTCGCCGGTCTCGTCGGCGTCGCAGCGCCCGAGATGGTCCCAGTGCGCGGTGTAGATGACATATTCGTCCGGCCGCGTCCGCCCCGGCAGGACGCCGATGACGTTGCGCGAGGCCTGGCGCCGGATCTGGTTCTGAAGCGAGATCGAGGCCCGGCTGCGCAGCGGCACCGGGCGGAAGCCGGGCTGGCGCGCCTGCGCGCTCAGCGCCGCCAGGTCGAGGCCTGAGTTCGCGAACAGCCGCCCGGCCGCCTCCTGCGTCAGCCAGCCGATCACCCGCGACTGGTCCATATGGTTGCCGGGCTCGTCCATATTGTACTGGGCGCCGGTCCAGGAGGACTGAACCACGTTCCAGCCATAAGCGGCGGGAGCAGTCTCGTGGACGATGAAGGCCGCCGCCGCGCCCTGCCTCGCCGCTTCCTCATATTTGTAGGTCCAGCGGCCGTAATAGGTCATGGCGCGGCCGTTGAACGGCCCCTCCAGGCTCTCGCTTTGCCAGTCGGGATCGTTGACGAGGATGATCACCGTCTTGCCGCGCACGTCGACGCCGGCATAATCGTTCCAGCCGCGCTCTGGCGCGTTGATGCCGTAGCCGACGAACACAATCTCGCTGTTGTCGAGCGCGACTCGCGGCTGCACCTGATAGGTGTTCGCCACCATGTCGGTGCGGTAATTGAAGGTCAGCGGGCCGTTGCCGCCGGTGATCCGAAGCGGCGTCGGCGTCGCCGTCGTCTCGACCAGCGGAACGCTCTGGAACCACTCGCCATGGTTGCCCGGCTGAAGTCCGGCCTGCTGGAAGCGCTCGGCGATATAGTTGACCGCCCGTTCCTCGCCGGGCGTGGTGGGGGCGCGGCCCTCATATTGGTCCGACGACAAGATTTGGGTCGCGGTCGTCAGCGTTGAGAGCGACAATTGCGGCTCCGCCGCCGACTCCTGCTGCGCCGTGGTCGCACAGCCGGCGAGTCCGCCTAAGATCACCGCCGCCGAAAAGATCGTTGTCAAGCGCATGGCGGGTCTCCGGCTGAGAATGGGCGGGCAAGGGGATGTCTTGGCAGCGAGGCTGCGCCTGCACAACCGTCCGGCGCGAGACTTGGTTGCACATGGCAATTTGTGTGCTAAACCTTTGATCGGAGGGGTTTACATGTTCAGACGACTCATTGTTGTCGCCGCTTTGATCGGCGCGACGACTGCCGGCGCTCAGCAGGCACAGGATCCAGCGGCCGCGTTTGGGGCGCGCGAAGGGATCGAACAGATAGACCTGTCGCCGGACGGCCGGCACCTCGTCTACCTCACGCCCGGACCGGGGGCGAGCACGATGGTCGCGGTTCAGGAGCTCGGCGGGACCGAAGCGCGAGTTGTGATCAGGACCGACGGGAATCCGGAACGGATGCGCTGGTGCAATTTCGTCACTGACACTCGAATTGTCTGCCGGCTCAGCGTGCTTGTCCAGGACGGCAACCGGATTGTGCCCTTTTACCGCCTGGTGTCGGTGAACACCGACGGCGGCGAGGCGCAAATGCTGGGGCAGCGCGAGTCCTTTTTCGACGCTTATCTGCGCCAGTATGATGGAGCGATCATCGACTGGCTTCCGGGCGAGAACGGAGTCGTACTGATGAGCCGGTCGCACGTCCCCGAGGCCGGCCGAATCGGATCGCTCATCTCGCGGCGCACCGAAGGGCTCGGCGTCGAGCGGGTCGACGTCCGCAACCTGCACGCCAGCTCGGTCGAGCCGCCCAACCCTCAGGCGAACGGCTATATCAGCGACGGCCGCGGCCATGTGCGGATCATGTCGACCCAGACCGTCCGCGGCGCGACCGGCCAGCTCGGCAGCCGTACCGACTTCTTCTACCGCAGGGAGGCGAACGGCCGCTGGCAGCCGCTTGGGAGCTACGACGGTCTGAGCGGCGCCGGCATCATGCCTTTGGCCGTCGATGCGAACCTCAATTCGGCTTACGTCCTGCAGAAGCTGAACGGCCGCTTCGCCTTGTACCGGATAAAGCTTGACGGCTCGATGGCCAGCGAGCTGGTTTACGCGAACGATCAGGTTGATGTCGACAATGTCGTCATGGGAGAGCGAGGGTCGCGGGTGATCGGCGTCACCTTCGCAGACGAGAGCCGGCGGATCGTCTACTTCGATGAAACCTATGCCAATCTCGCCCGGTCGTTGGCTCGAGCGATTCCGACCCTTCCGCTGATCGACTTCGTCGAGTCGAGCACTGACGGGAACCGAATCCTCGTTCACGCCGGAAGCGACGCCGACCCCGGCCGCTATTTCGTGTACGACCGCTCGACCCACAATTTGAACGAAATCCTGCTCGACCGGCCGCAGCTCGAGCATGTGCGCCTCGCGAACGTCCGGGCCGTTTCCTACCCATCGTCGGACGGGGTCAGCATCCCCGGGTATCTGACCCTGCCACCCGGCGGGGAGGGGCGCAACCTGCCGGCCATCGTGCTGCCGCACGGCGGACCCTCGGCGCGCGACGTCTGGGGCTTCGATTGGCTGGCCCAGTATCTGGCCTCGCTTGGCTATGCCGTGCTTCAGCCGAACTATCGCGGCTCGGCCGGCTATGGCGACCAATGGCTGAAGCAGAACGGCTTTCGCAGTTGGCGAACCTCGATCGGGGACATCACCGCCGGCGCGCGCTGGCTGGCCCAGCAGGGCATTGGCGATCCGCGGCGCATGGCGATCGTCGGCTGGTCCTATGGCGGCTATGCGGCGCTGCAGTCCGGAGTCACCGATCCCGACCTTTTCCGGGCAATCGTCGCGATCGCGCCGGTCACCGATCTGCAGCAGATCAAGGACGATGCGCGCCTGTTCACCAACGCCCGCAACGTCGCGGAATATGTCGGCAGCGGTCCTCACATCAGGGAAGGCTCACCGCTGCCGAATGCCGCCCGGATCACCGCCCCGGTACTCATGTTCCACGGCGACCGCGACCTCACCGTCCTGGTCGGCCATTCGCGGCGGATGAATGACGCGCTTCGCGACGCTCACCGGAGCGGCGAGCTGGTTGTCTTTCCCGGCCTCGAGCACGATTTGGCGAGCGGCGATGCCCGCCGACAGATGCTGGAGCGAATCCGCACCTTCCTTGCCAGCCACACCGGCGCGGCGCAATGAAAAGCCCGGGCGGAAGACCGCCCGGGCTTTTCTTCTCTGTCGGTGGCCGCGGCGGCTCAGCGCGAGTAGAATTCGACGACCAGGTTGGGCTCCATCCGCACCGGATAGGGGACCTCGTCCAGCGTCGGCACGCGGTTGAAGGTCACCTTCGACGGGCCGTCGGGCACGACGTAATCGGGGATGTCGCGCTCGGCGAGGCCCTGCGCTTCGATCACCAGTGCCATCTCCTGCGCCTTGGGGCCCAGCTCGACGACGTCGCCGACGCCGACTCGCGCCGAGGCGATGTTGAGCTTCCGCCCGTTGACCCGGATGTGGCCGTGATTGACCAGCTGGCGCGCGGCCCAGATGGTCGGTGCGAACTTAGCGCGGTAGACCACCATGTCCAGCCGGCGCTCGAGCAGGCCGATAAGGTTCTGCGACGTGTCACCCTTCATGCGGTCCGCTTCCTGGAAGGTCCGCTTGAACTGCTTTTCGGTGACGTCGCCGTAATAGCCCTTCAGCTTCTGCTTGGCGCGCAGCTGGATGCCGAAGTCGGAAAGCTTGCCCTTGCGGCGTTGACCGTGCTGGCCGGGGCCGTATTCGCGGCGGTTTACGGGGCTCTTGGGCCGGCCGAAGACGTTTTCGCCCATCCGGCGGTCGAGCTTGTACTTGGCGCTTGAGCGCTTGCTCATCTGTTCACTCCAATTCGCGTTCGAAAATTCCCTGGGGCCGCACCGCACGGCCGCTACGCGCCGTACGCGGCCACCGCTTCACCAGGGGTGCGGGGCCAATTGCGAAGGCGGGCATGTGGCCGGTGGGGCCTGCAAAGTCAAGTTTGCCGCCGTCCCTCCGAGAGGGCGCGAATGATCCCGCGCAACGCCTGGATCTCGCGCGTAGACCAGCCCGCCTTGGTGAGGATTGTGCGGATCGTGTTCTTTGTCGCCGGCGTGCGATCGGGCGGGTGGAAATAGTCGGCCGCTTTAAGCCCGGCGAAAAGCTGCTGGACCAGCCCTTCGAGATGCTCGTGCGGCGCCCGCGGCTCGGCTTCTTCGCCAAGGGTCGGAACGGCGAGCTCGGCGCCTTTGGACCATTCATAGGCAACCAGGATCACTGCCTGCGCGAGGTTCAGCGAGCGAAACTCAGGATTGACCGCCACGGTGATGATCTTCCCCGCGAGCGCCACCTCATCGGTCTCGAGCCCGGACCGCTCCGCCCCGAACAGGACCGCCGAGCGGCCCGCATTCCCCCAAATCTCGCGAGCGGCCTCCTCCGGCGACACGACGGGCACCACCAGCCCGCGCTTTCGAACCGTGGTGGCGTAGACGAACGGGCAGTCGGCGACGGCTTCCGCGACGGTCTCGAACACCTTCGCCTGCTCCAGAACGAGGTCGGCCCCCGACGCCGCCGGCCCCGCCGAAGGATTGGGCCACCCGTCCCGCGGCGCCACCAGCCTGAGGTCGGCAAGCCCGAAATTCAGCATCGCCCGAGCCGCCTTGCCGATATTCTCCCCCAGCTGCGGGCGGACGAGGACGATGGCTGGCGGAGATGTCTCTCGACGGCGCGTCTCGGCTTTGCTCGACGCTGGCTCGAGATGAGCGGATCCGATTCGCTTTTCCCGCTCATCCCGAGCGGGCGTCGAGCCCGTCGAGACGCCGGGTCGAGGGACACGCCGCGACGGTGGCTTGGCAAAGTGGCTCACTCTCGCCCAATCGCCGGCGAAGAGCGCTTCCTTCTTCTTCCTGGACCAGCCACCGATGCGCCATTCGGCCTCGAAAGCCTCATCGCGGGTGGAGAACTCCTCAGCCCACATCAGCTCTACGGGACGATGCCTGCTGGTGAATCCTTTGATCTCGCCCCGCTGATGTTGCGCAAGCCTCTGCTCGAGATCGTCCGTATGGCCCGTATAGTAGATGCCGTTCGAAAGGCGCAGGATGTAGGTCCAGAAGCTCATCGGCATTTGTTCTCGGCTGCGCTCGAACGGGTGTCTCGACTTCGCTCGACACGAACGGCTTGGGTGACAGGGCGCTAACTCTCCCCCACCGTACCCGCAAACGCCTCGAAGTCCCGGGCTTCCGTGAAGTCCTTGTAAACGCTCGCGAACCGGATGTACGCCACCGGGTCGAGCGCCTTCAGGCCCTCCA
>DASZEO010000390.1:0-1762 GCA_035940755.1 Allosphingosinicella sp.
GCGGACCAGGATCAGGGCGATCAGCAGGTTGGCGGGGTGGAGGAGAGTCATCATCGTCGGGCCGCTGGTCAGAGCCAGGCCGACGAAATTGGCGAGCGCGATCAGGTAGAGCAAAGGGATCTGCCGCTGCAGCGCCCGGTATCGCTCGCGCAGCAGCGCCCGGCCGAACGGCGTTTCGGCCTCGCCTGCATCGATGATCCGGCTCGGGTCGAGCCCCCTGCCCACGCCCATGGGCTCTGCTCTTAACCTCAAGCAGTTAAGGGAGCCTTAGGCAGGGCGGTCAGCGGGCGGAGCGGCGGCAGGCGTCGTGCGCAGATCAGCGGGTCCGGCAGTCGGGATTGTAGACGTAGCCGGCGCCGCGGACGGTGCGCAGGCAGTCGGGCTTCGACGGATCGGGCTCGATCTTGCGCCGAAGCCGCGTGATGCGCGTGTCGATCGAGCGGTCGAACGCCTCCATCTCCTTGTTGTGCGCCAGATCGAGCAGCTGGTCGCGGCTGAGTACCCGGTTGGGCCGTTCCGCGAAGGTCTTGAGCAGGTCGAACTCCATCGCCGTGATCTGCACCTCCGTCCCGTCGGGCTCGTAAAGGCGGCGCGTGTCGAGGTTGAGGCGGCATTTGCCCATCTGCACCTCGCGCCCCAGCGTCGCCGTCTCCTCGCCGCCGTTGCGGGCGCGGCGGAGCACGGCCTTCACCCGCGCCAGCAGCTCGCGCGGATTGTAGGGCTTGGTCACATAATCGTCGGCACCCACCTCAAGCCCCACGATCTTGTCGAGATCGTCGTTGTTCGCGGTGAGCATGATGATTCCGGCCGAGCCCGATCCACGGATCTCGCGCGCCAGCGTGAGGCCGTCGTCGCCCGGCATGTTGATGTCGAGCAGGGCGAGGTCGATCGGCCGCACCGACATCACCTCGCGAAGCGCGGCGCCGCCGTCCGCCTCGGTCACCGAAAAGCCGTTGCGGCGCAGATATTCCGCCACGGTCTCGCGAACGTCGGGATCGTCGTCGACCACGACGATATGGGCCGCTTCGCTCATCCCGTTGCTCCCCCCTCCCTGATCGCCGCGATGAGGCAGCGAACGCCGACCTTGGTGAAGGGCTTTTCCAGCACCGGGCGGCCGCAGCTGCGCAGGAAGTCGCTCATGCTCGATCCGAGCGTGTCCCCCGTGACGAAGCCCATCTTCGCGACGAGGTGCGGCCTCGTCTCGGCCAGGCGCGCGTGCAGATCCGGGCCGCTGACGCCGGGCATCCGCAGGTCCGACACGATCAGGTCGAACTCGTCGCGGTCGAGCGCCATCAGCGCCGCTGCGCCGTCGGAGGCGTAGGTGATCTCGTAGCCTTCGCGCTCGAGCAGCTCGCAAAGGGTCTCCGCGACGTCCGCCTCGTCCTCGACGATGAGCGCGCGCCCGCCGTTGGGCGGCGCCTTCATTTCCGGCTCGATCGGCACCGCGATCAGCTCCGCGCCGACGGGCGCCGGGGGAATGGCGATCCTGAAGCAGGCGCCGCGGCGGCTCGGCTCCAGGGTGAGCGTGCCGCCATGCGCCTCGATGATGCTGCGCGAGAAAGCGAGGCCGAGGCCGGTGCCGGTGCCGAGCTTGGTCGTGAAGAATGGATCGAAGATCCGGGCCCGCGCCTTTTCAGGAATGCCGCGGCCGGTGTCGGCGATGTCGAGCACGACCTGGCCGGTGGCATCGAGCGAGGTGCGGATGGTGAGCGTCTTGTCGAACAGCTCGCCGTCTTCCATCGCCTGCTGGGCGTTGATGATC
>DASZEO010000391.1:0-3022 GCA_035940755.1 Allosphingosinicella sp.
GTCTCGTGGAGCCCGAAATCGGGCTTTCCGCGAGGCGCCGAGGCATGGGCGAAGACGTCGAGCGCGGAGGCGACGATCGGACCCATCTGTGAATAAGCGAAGGGATTGGCGGGGTTTTGCATCCAGCCGGCGCCGATGTTGGCGAGGGTGCTGGCACCGGCGAGCAGCGAGCGCTGAACTTCGTACGCGTCGTAAAGCAATCCGACCTCCACCCCGTTTGGGCCCGCTTTATGGGAGGGCGAAGGGGATTAATCCAGAGCGATAACCGCCGTTCGCCCGAAAGGCTCCGGCCAGGCGCGGCCCTGGGCGGCGGGAGAGGATTGTTGAGCCCTGCCGCCGCTGCTACCTCCGGCCCCCATGGCCGCCCCCCACGCCGAAGCCGCTCCGCTCAGGAAGATCGGCAACCTGCGCATGGTGTGGCGCCGGATGGCGCGCTACCCGGGCAGGCTCGCCGCCGCGGCGCTGGCGCTGCTCACTGCCGCCGGGGCGACGCTGGCGATTCCGGACGGGCTTCGGCGGGTGATCGACCGCGGCTTCGGCGCCCATGGCGGCGGCGCCGACATCGAGCATACCTTCAACTACCTGTTCATGATCGTCGGCGTGCTGGCGATCTCCACCGCATGCCGCTTCTACTTCGTCTCGCTGCTCGGGGAGCGCGTGGTCGCGGACCTGCGCGCCGAGGTCCACGACAACATGCTTCGCCTCGAGCCCGCCTTCTTCGAGGAGAACCGGCCGACCGAGATCGCCTCCAGGATAACAACCGACACCGCCGTCATCGAGACGGTGGTCGGATCGAGCGTTTCGATCGCCCTTCGCAACGTCGTGCTGGGCATCGGCGGGCTCATCTATCTGTTCGCGCTGTCGCCGAGCATGGCCGGCGGGCTGATGCTCGGAATGCCGCTGATCCTGGTCCCGCTGGTGGCGATGGGACGGCGGGTCCGCGGCCTGTCCCGCCGCAGCCAGGACCGGATCGCCGACCTCGGCTCGATCGTCGCCGAGACGCTTAGCGCGATGAAGATCGTCCAGGCCTTCGGCCAGGAGAAGCGCGAGAGCGGCCGCTTCCGCGCCGCCGTCGAGCAGGCGTTCGCCGCCGCCCGGCGGCGCATCCGCCTGCGCGCCCTGCTGACCATGGTCGTCATCGCCATGCTGTTCGGCGGGATCACCTTGCTCCTTCGCCAGGCCGCTCTCGGCGTCGCCTATGGCCACATCAGCGGCGGCACCGTCGCCGCCTTCATCGTCACAGGCGCCCTCGTTGCCGGCGCGCTCGCGGCGCTGACCGAAGTTTACGGCGACCTCATGCGTGCTGCCGGCGCCGCGGAGCGGCTCGGCGAGCTGCTGGCCCAGGTGCCGCGGATCCGCCCCCCGGCGCGTCCGACGCCGCTGCCTCAGCCGGCGCGCGGGGAGATCGAGTTGGCAGGGGTCACCTTCCGCTACCCCACCCGCCGCGAAGTCAGCGCGCTCGACAGGTTCAGCCTCAAGGTAGCGGCGGGCGAGACGCTGGCCGTGGTAGGCCCTTCGGGCGCCGGCAAATCGACCTTGTTCAACCTCGCCCAGCGCTTCTACGATCCCGACGAGGGCAGCGTTCGCCTCGACGGCGTCGATTTGCGCGAAGCCGATCCCGCCGACGTCCGCGCGCGCATCGCCTTGGTGCCCCAAGAGACGGTGATTTTCGCGGCCTCGGCGCGCGACAATCTGCGCTACGGCCATTGGGAGGCTGCCGACGAGCGGCTCTGGGCGGCGGCGGAGGCGGCCAATGCCGCCGAATTCCTTCGCAAGCTCCCGGAGGGCCTCGACACCTATTTGGGCGAGGGTGGGGCGCGCCTTTCCGGCGGCCAGCGGCAACGGATCGCGATCGCACGGGCGCTGCTGCGCGACGCCCCGCTGCTGCTGCTCGACGAGGCGACCTCGTCGCTCGACGCGGAGTCGGAACGGCTGGTCCAGAACGCGCTCGAGCGGCTGTTCGAGGGGCGAACGACCATGGTCATCGCCCACCGGCTCGCTACGGTTCGCGCGGCGGACCGCATCATCGTCCTGGATCACGGACGGATCGTCGAGGAAGGCACCCACGACACGCTCAACGCCGGCGGCGGCCTCTACGCCCGGCTCGCCCGGCTGCAGTTCGAGGGGCTCGCCGCCTGACGTGGGGGAGTGGCCGCAGACCGTCACCCTATGGCGGCCGGTGGGGCCGCAGGAGCTGGCGCTGATCCAGGCGAGCGGCTGGCGGTCCTTCCCGCGGCGGCTGCCGGAACAGCCGATCTTCTATCCGGTGCTGAGCGAAGACTATGCCGTGAAGATCGCCCGGGACTGGAACGTCCCGGCTTCCGGCGCGGGCTTCGTCACCCGCTTCGAGGTGCTCAAATCGTTTCTCGACGGCTACGAGGTTCAGGAAGCCGGCGGCCGCGCCCACCGCGAATACTGGATCCCAGCCGAGGCGCTCGACGCGTTCAACGGCGCGATCGTCGGCCGGATCGAGGTGGTCGCGGAGTTCACCGGCTCCGCCGACACGGCCCTACCTGACGCACCCAAAGCCTAAAAAAAGAGCGGCGCCGAAGCGCCGCCCCGATTTTTGCATGAGAAGGTGCGTCAGAAGTTGGCGTAGGCCTCGTTGCCGACGAAACCCATCGCCTGGACGTTGGCGCGCTTCGTCACCGCCAGCACCTCGTCGACCTGCTCGTAGCGGGCCTCCGGGTGCGGCTGGAGGTGGAGCTCGGGCGTGGGAGTCATCGTCGTGGTGATGTCGAGATACTGGCGCAGCGTCACCAGATTGACCGGGGCGCCGTTCCACAGGACCGCGTCGTTCGGCATGACCACGATCTTGTTCTTGACCGGATCGATCGGCGGCGGCGGCTGGTTCGCCTGGTTCTGCGGCAGGTCCAGCTTCACGGCGTGGGTCTGAACCGGGATCGTGATGATGAACATGATCAGGAGCACCAGCATCACGTCGATGAGCGGCGTGGTGTTGATGTCCATCATCGGTTCCGATGATTCGGGATTGAGGGTGGCTGCACTCATTATCTAGCTC
>DASZEO010000392.1:0-1805 GCA_035940755.1 Allosphingosinicella sp.
GAGCGAAGACGCGGTGCGCGAGCATCTGGCGAAGCACGTCGCCCGATGGTGGCTCCCCGACGAGATCCTGTTCGTCGACAGCCTTCCCCACACCGCCACCGGCAAGCTGCTCAAGACCGCGCTTCGGGAGCAATATCGGGATTACCGGCTCCAGACCGCCTGAGGGGGCAGGGGCCGCCCACGCTTCTTTTACCTGTGGCGGCTAGGGAAGGAGGGATGGCGCCCGAGCTGCTCATCGTCGTCGACACCGAGGAGGAATTCGACTGGTCGAAGCCCTTCTCGCGGGAATCGACATCGACCGCGTCGATCCCGGCGCAGGCGCGCGCCCACGAAATCTACGACCGCTTCGGCGTCGTTCCGACCTATGTCGTCGACTACCCCGTCGCCGCCGATCCTGCCGCGGCCGGGTTCCTGCGGGCGCTCAAGGAGGCCGGCAAAGCCGAGATCGGGGCCCATCTCCACCCCTGGGTGACGCCGCCCCATGTCGAGGAGGTGACGGCGCTCAACTCCTATCATTGCAACCTGCCGCCGGAGCTCGAGCGCGCCAAGATCGTCGCCCTCACCGAGGCGATCCATGCGTCGTTCGGCGAGCGCCCGACGATCTTCAAGGCGGGCCGCTACGGCTTCGGCGCCAATACCGGGCGGGTGCTGGCGGAGCTCGGCTACCGGATCGACTGCAGCAAGCTGCCCTACACTGACTTGGGTCCCGACGGCGGGCCCGATTTCCGCGGTACTCCCGCCGACCCGCATTGGCTGGCCGAAGGCCTGCTCGAAGTGCCGCTCACCGTCGGCTTCTTCGGCGCGGCGCCCGCGCTCGGGCCGCGCGTCGAATGGCTGTTCGATTCTCCAGGCGCGGCGCGGCTGCGGCTTCCCGGGCTGCTGGCGCGCACCGGCCTCGTCGCCCGCTCCCGCCTTACGCCCGAAGGGGTGCCGGCGGCCGAGCAATGCCGGCTGCTGGAGGCACTGGTCCGGCGCGGGCAGCGGGTCTTCACGCTCGCTTACCACAGCCCCAGCCTCGCGCCGGGGAACACGCCCTATGTCCGCGACGAGGCGGAGCTCGCGGCCTTCCTGGCGTCGATCGAACAGGTGCTGAGCTTCTTCCGGGAAGATCTTGGCGGCCGCTTCACGACGCTGAGCCGTCTCCATCGCGAATATTCCGCGACGCGCCGCGCAGCCTGACCGCCCGCCGCCGAGGCGGTGCAACTGCAACAATTGACACGCTTATTCCCGCACGCGGGCATTCTCGTGACACGCACGTCGACGAGAAGCGCCGGCAGCAGCGGTCAGCTTCTGTTCAGCTCACCGATGAAAAAGAACGTTTCGTCGCTACCGTAACGGCGACTGGGAGTAATGGCGATGCTGGTTTCGATCTTCGGCAAGAGCGGCAGGACGTTCCCGCACGACCCCTCGCGGCGCGGCTATCACGTCGTCTATCGCGAGGACGAGGTGAACCACTGCCCCGGCTGCGGCCGGTCCCACTGGTATGTCGGGCGCCTGTCCGCCGAATGCGGCTTTTGCGGCACTGCGCTGCCGCTCGCCGATGCGGGCACCTACGGCGTCGGCCTCGTCCGCCGCGGCCACGGCCGTCCCGACGACGACCTCGCCGACGCCGCCTGAGCGCGTCTTCTCAACGCGTTGAGGGCAGCGCGCTTGCCCTCTTCGACATCGCTGGTATAGACGCCGCCTTGCCGGCCTCAGCGGGCGTGGCGGAACTGGTAGACGCGCTGGATTTAGGTTCCAGTGGGCAACCGTGGGGGTTCGAGTCCCTCCGCCCGCACCAGCTTCGCCGCTCCCGAGCCGCCGCC